>CAMZFO010000048.1 GCA_947306125.1 uncultured Clostridia bacterium
AGCTTGACGGCGCGGATGGCGTCGTCGTTGCCGGGGATGACGTAATCGACGTCATCGGGATCGCAGTTGGTGTCGACGATGGCGACGATGGGGATATGCAGGCAGCGGGCTTCCTGAACGGCGATGTGCTCCTTGCGGGGATCGACGACGAACATGCAGCTGGGGAGCTTCTTCATCTCCTTGATGCCGCCGAGGTTCTTCTCGAGCTTATCCTGGATATACTTGAGCTTGACGACTTCCTTCTTGGGAAGCAGATCGAAGCTGCCGTCCTCCTCCATGCGCTCGATCTCGCGGAGCTTCGCGATACGGCTCTGGATGGTCTTGAAGTTGGTCAGCAGACCGCCCAGCCAGCGCTGGTTGACGTAGAACATTTCGCAGCGCTTTGCTTCCTGCTCGATGCTCTCCTGAGCCTGCTTCTTGGTGCCGACGAAAAGAACGGTGCCGTTATCCATGGCAACGTCGCGGACGAAGTTGTAAGCCTCGTCGATCTTTTTGACGGTCTTCTGAAGGTCGATGATGTAGATGCCGTTACGCTCGGTGAAGATGTACTCGCGCATCTTGGGGTTCCAGCGGCGGGTCTGATGACCGAAATGGACGCCCGCCTCGAGGAGCTGCTTCATAGAAATGACTGACATAAAAATAACCTCCCGTTAATTTATTCCTCCCCGCGCTTCATCCCCGCCAAGGTACCGCTTTTTTGCGGACGGGCCTGCGAGTCCGCACGGGTGAGTTTTATGCCATCTCTCAGTATAACACAGCCATTGGCTCTTTGCAAGAGCAAAAATGCCCGTTTTGCTGTATATTTTGGGAAAAACCGGATGACAAAAAATTTTTCCGAAAAGGTATTGACAAGTGTAAACACCCGTGCTATACTTCGGTCAAGGTGTTAACAAATGTCAATACCCAAATCCGAACAAGGAGCGTTTCGCCATGAACTCTATATCGCTTTCCGATGGTGAATGGAAGCTTATGAACCTGCTTTGGGAGCACAGCCCCCGCACCGTGCGCGAGCTGACGCTTGCCCTTAATGAGGAAACGGGCTGGAGCAAGGCCACCGTTAACATGATGCTGAACCGGCTTGCGGATAAAGGGGCCGTGGGCATAGATCCAACGGGCAGCGCAAAGCTCTGCCGCCCCCTGCTTGCGCGGGAGGAGGCGCTCAGAACGGAGGCGCACAGCACTCTGGGCAGGATCAAAACGAGCGGGCTCAATCTGCTCGTCTGCGCCATGACGGAGGATTGCGGCCTCACCGACGAGGAGGTCGACGAGCTCTATAAAATGCTTAAGGAGGCGCGTAAAAAATGACCGATCCCGTATGGATGGTTTCTTCAAGCGTGCTGATAGTCGCCGTGATCGCTCTGCGCGCGGCATTCGGCAGCCGCATGAAGCCCTGGCTCCGCTGCGCGCTGTGGGCGCTGGTGACGCTGCGGCTCATTGTGCCCGGCACGGTATTCTCGTCGCCCGTGAGCATAGAAGGCGCGGTCGAAAGGGCGCAGGTCGTGCGCGATCTTGAGGCGGTGAAGCAGGTGAGCGCGATAGAGCGGACGGAATCCGGCGCGATAGTGGGCGTGATAAAGCCCGGTCCGCAGGCTCATTCCGCCCCCTCGGCCCCGCATACGCCCGCCGCGTCCGCTTTGGATACGGGCGTGATACTCGAAAGCTCCACTCCCGAGCGCTTCGAGAGCATCAAGCGCACTATGGAGGCGCGGGACGTGCTGCGTATAGTGTGGCTCTCCGGCGCGGCGGTATGCGCGCTCTGGTGCTTATTCGTCAATCTGCGCTTCGGCCTGAGATTATATAGGGGCAGAGAGAGGTATTTCACGAGTCTTCACTGCCATGTCTATTCCGTAAAAGGGCTCGAAAGCCCCTGCTGCTTCATGGGCTCGATATACGTTCCGGAGGACGCCCTGGGGGACCGCGCGCGGCTTGAGTGCATACTGCAGCATGAGCTCGCGCACCGCCGCCACGGCGACGGGGTCACGGCGGTGCTGAGGAACGCGGCGCTGGCGCTGCATTGGTATAACCCGCTTGCGTGGGCGTACGCCGTGCTCTCGCGCAGGGACGGCGAGCTCTTTGCCGACGACGGCGCGATAAGGGCGTTGGGCGAGGACGAGCGCGAAAACTACGGCAGGACGCTCATCGAGCTTTCGCGCCGCTGCTCAAGGCCGGGCGCGGCGGGAGGCATAGCCGCCATAGCCAGCACCGCCACCACCATGACGGGCGGCAAGCGGAGCATCCGCGAGCGCATAGCGCATATCGCACTTCCCAAAAAGACGGGAGTGCTGCTGACGGTACTCCTTCTCACGCTTGCGCTTTTTGCCGCCGGCTGCGCGTTCATAGGCGGCGAGAGCGCAAAGAGCAGGGAGGAAGCGGCGGCGCAGAGCGGCATAGTATTCTCCGCGGGCAATGAATTCACGGCAAAGGAAGGATATGATACAGCGGAGCTCAGCTTCCCGGAGGGCAACGAGTATCTTCCGAGGAGCGAGCGCATACCCTTGGGCGCGAAATTTCTGCTCCCCGAGGGCTGGAGCGTGCGCGCGGGGCTCTATGAGGATCTGGGTTATTACCCGACTGAGGAGATGTCCGGGCTGTGCCTTGCGGCAAGGCTGAGTTTTGACAAATCATTTTCCGTTTATAATGAAAAGGGTGAATGCGTCGGAACCATAGGCCACTCCGCGCTGTATCTTTCCGATGAGGCTAAGGCGGAGCTGGCTGGATTGGGCACTTCCGAGGAGCGGGTGCAGGGCAAAATGAAGTGTTGCTTTGCCCCGATCATAATAGGCATGAGTAAGGCGGAGCTGTTTTACGGCGATCACGCGGCTGTCGTTCCCGCGGGAAATGAGCTTGTCATAAGCACTATCGCATTCTATGAAGGGACAAGAAAGCCCGACGGTACGAAGGATGAATACAGTTTTCCACTGTGCGCCGCGTTCGACGATGAATACGATTACGGCTTCTTCATTGAGTTCGCCGACGGCGCCGTGACCGACGAGCAGCTTTACGATATCGCCTCGAGCATGAGGATAGGGCGGCTGAAGGCCGAACCCGATCCCACTCCGGATAACGGCGAGGCGGAGCGCCGCGCGGTTATCGAGAATTTCTACGCCGCGTTTGAGAAGAACGATTACGAGACAGTATATGAGCTTTACGCACCGACAAGGAGGGGCGATATGGCTTTTGTGCTCGATCCGGAGAGTCAGGCGGCATATCGCGGCATACTTGCGCTGAAGAGCGCGAAGGTGCTTGATATAAGGGAGATGGAGGAGCCCTATTTCTTCGATCTTGAAAAGGACGAGCTTAAGCCCTTCGTTGATAAGGGAGAGGATTACTACCGCGTTTACGAGGTCGAGATCGAGCAGGAGATCTATTCCGATCAATTCTTTGTGCCGGGCAGGGGCGTGCACGTGGTTTGGCTCGTGCGTGAGGACGGCGCGTGGTATATAGGCCGCACTTGGGCCGTGCCGGACAGCTTCAGCACGCCCGAGCCCGTGAGCAAGACGGTCGTATACTCCGCCGGATCGTATTATGAGTACGTTGCCGCAGCTCGGAATCTGCTCTCCGGCAGGAGCACGAAGGGCGTTTACTCGAACGAAGTTTATTTCCGCCTTGACGAGGACAGCTTGACTGCATTTGCAAAGGTGACGGAATATTCGCAAAACAGAGCCGGTGAAGTGACAGAATACTCTTTTGAGTATTCCGAGCCGATCGCGGAATACCCCCGCGAGGTGGGCGAAAGGGCGCTTGAGCTGCTCTACGGCAAGATCGCTCCCGCTCACGGCTTGAGTTACGGCGAAGGTCCGTGGACCGAAGCCGAGGGCTTTGCGGGCAAGAACTGGTTCGTCTTGAAGACGGCGGACGAGAGCATGCAGGATATCCAGATGAGCTGCATATTCTGTTGGGACGGAGCGGAATGGCGCGAGTTCGGCAGCAATAACGACTCCATGCATTTCCCGCTGACCGGCGCGTGCATAGTCGACGCCGACACGGGGTTCTTGAGCTATCACTCGAAATTTCTCGACGAGCCCGAAGGCTCCTATCGCAAGATCTGGCTTTACCGCACGGACGACGGCGGCAGGACTTGGACCGACGTTGGGCTCGAGCTGCCCGAGGAATACGGAAGGGTCTATCCGGGCTGTGCCGCATCGCCGGTATTTGACGGAGCCCACGGCGTTATGCCCGTCTATGCATACGATCTCGAAGGGGATTCGGATGAATCGTTCGGCCTCTGGTACGAGACCTTCGACGGCGGAATAACGTGGGAGCTCAGGGGCGAGGGCTGACGCCGCAAAACTTTGGTTCTGCTTTCTTGTCTGCTAAAAAGCTTTCCCGGACGGCATAATAAAAAAGCATGGTATGGATTGTTCCGATACCATGCTTTTTGCGTCTGTCATTATTTCAGCCTGTTCAGCAATCCGTCGGCGGCGAGGAGGTCCTGCACCTCGGCGCATCTGACTTTTATGCGGGTCGTGCCGGCGTCGGGGGTAAAGAGCTCGTATTCGCGGAAGACGAGCGTGAGCCCGCCGAACGTGAACAGGAACTGGGTGGAATCGGTAACGTTGGGTCCGGAGGAGATATAGGTCACGTCGTTCGCCTCCGCGTAAGCGGCGACGAGCTCGTTGAGCCTTTCGCCCGGGTCCGCGCCCGCGCCGAAGCACTCGGTGAGGCTCACCCGGAGCCCCGTGTCGGTATTGAAATTCGCCGTCTCGTAAAAGAGCGGCTTGCCGTCCTCGGAAAGGCAGGTCATGAGCAGCGACAAAAGCCCGTACCGATTGAATTCAAGCGAATACTCGATCTTGCCGCCCTGCACCCCGCAGGAGCTCCTGAACTCCTCGAACGCGTTGAACACGGAAAGATTGAGAGTGCCCATGCCGGAATCCAGCACGTAGGGATAGAGTATCACGCAGTTTTTGACCTCTGCGCGCTTCGTGATGACCGAGAGCGGGTGGCGGACTATCGCCTGCGGCTCGTGGTCGAAATCGAATTCCTTGTCCCTGAAATGCGCGGGCGGGGAGGTTTGCGGGGCGGCGACGGAGCAGCCGCAGAGGAGCGCGGGCAGCGCGGCGAGCGCCGCAATGAGCGCCGCGGTCAGCGCGGCGAGCAGGGCGTATGCCGTTTTGCGCCTCGACCCGCTCACTTTATCACCATTACCTCCGTATTTTCAAGCGCTTTTTCTATCATCTCGGTGAAATCGACCGCGGCCTCGCTCGCGCGCAGCTCGTCGAGCTTGGGCCTGGTCACGGGGTGCTTGGGAACGAACACCGTGCAGCAGTCCTCGTAGGGGAGTATGCTCGTTTCATAAGTGCCTATCCTGCGGGCGACGTCCATTATCTCGTCCTTGTCGAAGCCTATGAGCGGGCGGAAAACGGGCATGGAGACGGCGTCATTGGTGACGGCGAGCGCCTCGAGCGTCTGGCTCGCCACCTGCCCCAGCGATTCGCCGGTGATGAGCGCCTGCGCGCCCTCCTCACGGGCGATGGTCTCCGCAATGCGCATCATGAGGCGGCGCATGAGTATCGTGGTCTCCTTCTCGGGGCATTTTTCGTAAATGGTCATCTGGATATCCGTGAAGGGCACGAGGTGCAGACGGATCTCCCCGGCGTATCTCGAAACGAGGCGGGTCAGCTCGACGACCTTGTCGCGCGCGCGCTCGCTCGTGTAGGGGTAGGAGTAGAAATGCACGGCGGAAAGGGTCAGGCCGCGCTTGGCCATCATGTAGCCCGCCACAGGGCTGTCTATGCCGCCGGAGATCAAAAGGCTCGCCTTGCCGGCGGTGCCGGTCGGCATGCCGTTCGCGCCGGGTATCTCGCTGCAGTAGACGTACGCCATGTCGCGTATCTCAACGGAAAGCTTTATCTCGGGCTTGTGCACGTCCACCGAAAGCTGCGGGAAGCGCTCGAGCATCCTGCCGCCCAGCTCGCGGTTTATCTCGTCGCTGTTCATGAAATAATGCTTATCCGAACGCCTTGCGAGCACCTTGAAGGTCGCCTTGCCGGGGCGGGACTCGAGCTCCTTTTCCATGAGCTCGGCCGCCGCCTGCACGACGGTCTCCCAGTCCTTGTCTACCGCGGAGGCGGGGGAGAGGGAGTGTATGCCGAATACCCTCGTCAGGCGCTCCTGCGCCTCGGGGAAGTTTTCCTCGGATATGCCGCGGACGTATATGCGTCCGTGCTCGCGCTCGATCTTCGGCTCGAGGCCGCGAAGCGCGCGCTTCATGTTGTCCGCAAGAGCGCGCTCGAAATAGGGGCGGTTGAGCCCCTTGAGATGTATTTCCGTGTACCTGACGAGAAGTACCTTTTCCATTTGTTGATTACCTTTCTTGAGTATTGTATTCGTCCTTTGCGGCTCCCGCTGGTCGCATGGCGTTCCCTGAAGAGCTTGAGCTGAAGCTTCAGCGCCTTCTGAACCTTCGCAGGAGCGCGACCTGATCCGCTATCATCTGCGCGGCGGTATCCGCCTCTGCCTCGGTGTTGTAATGCGAGAAGCTGAAGCGTATCGCGCCGTCCTGCCGCTCGCCGGTTATGCCCATTGCGTTCAGTATGCGGTTCCTGCCGCGCTTGTGCGCCGCGCAGGCGGAGCCGGTGGAGACCATCAGCCCCTTTTCGGAGAGGGCGTTTAATAGCACCTCGCCGCGCACCCCCATAAAGCTCATATTCAGTATGTGCGGGGCGGACTTTTCGGGCTCCGGGCCGTTCAGACGCACGTCCCTGAGAGAAGAAAGATCGGAGTAAAGCCGCTTTTTAACGGCGAGCATATTCGAATTATACTCCGTGCGGTGCTCCGCGTAATCGGCGACGGCGGCCGAAAAAGCCATTATCGAGGGCACGTTGGTAGTGCCGGAGCGCATACCGCTCTCCTGCCCGCCGCCGATGAGATACGGCCTCACGCGGACTCCGCTCCGGATATAGAGCGCGCCGACGCCCTTTGGGGCGTGCAGCTTGTGTCCGCTTACGGAATAGAGATCGCAGGGGACGGGATCGAGCTTCATGAACGCCTGCACGCCGTCCACGTGCAGCAGCGCGTTGGGCGAGACCCGCTTCATCAGCGCGCGCACGGCGGCGATATCGTTTACCGCGCCCGTTTCGTTATTGACGTGCATACAGCTCACGAGCTGCGTCTCCGGGGTCAGCAGCCCGGCAAGCTGCTCCAGATCGAGGCAGCCCTCCGGGGTGACGGGGGCGAACACGACGTCGTACCCCTGCTCGCGCAGGAACACCGCCGCCTCGTAGACAGAGGGGTGCTCCACCGCGGATACGATGACGCGCCCCTTCCCGCGCATGGCGCCGAGCCCGCCCAGCAAGGCGGTGTTGTTCGACTCGGTGCCGCAGGAGGTGAAGAAGAGCTCGTTTGCGTGCGCGCCCAGCTGCGCCGAGATCGCCTCCCTCGCGCGGGAGACGTCCTTTTCAAGGCGCACGGCGGGCGCATAGGCCGCCGCGGGGTTGAAATACCCCTCGAGCATATACTGTTCCGCGAGCCTTGCCGCCTCGGGGAGGCAGGCGGTGGTCGCGCTGTTGTCAAAATAGATCAAATAATATCAACTCCATTCGGTAAAATGGGGAATACCCCTATACCAAATATATGCGGCTGCGGCCGGGCCCGCCCTTGTCAGGGCCGCGATACGGGCACGGGAGAGGTGCTGGGCTCGGGAGTCTCGTCGGGAGAGGGCGTGGTTTCGGGAGGCGGCGTCGGCTCGTCCGTGCGCTGTATGGGAGGCGGCGTCTCGGTCGGTCCGGCTATGGGCAGCGGGTAGAGCTCGGAGAGCACCTGATAATTGGTCTTCAATGCGCCGTAAGCCTTGTTTATCGCCTCCGAGTCGCGCGCGGTGATGGCCTTTTCGAGCTCGGAGATATTGTTCTGCAGAGTCAGCCTGTCGGTATCGGGCAGAGTCTGCACCTGATGCAGGTAAGAATTGACCTCGAATATCAGCGTCCTTGCGCGGCTGATCAGCGCCTCCAGATTATCGGGCTGGGGCTGCGCGCTCCCGCCGTGCACCTGGCAGACCTTCCCCTCGCGTATGCACCAGGACTGGTAGTTTTCGATCCCGAGGCTCGTTATGACTCCGTTCGGGAATATCGCGCGGAATATCGCCGCGCCGTCGACTCCCTCAAGGCCGCCCTCGACGCCCTCGTCCGCCTCGCGGAAGAAGGTCTTGAGCCGCTCGAATATGGAATCGTGCGGCAGCAGGAGCACGCATTTGCTGTACCTTGAGGAGGCGGGACAGTAGGGCCCTGCGACCTCGCCGGAATCGGAGCAGCCCTCGACGAGGCAGTGCATATCGCAGTATTCGGAGGGCATGCGGTCGGCGGCGCACCAGTCGGTGATGGGGGGATTATCCACGTCGTGCATACAGGCGTCGGTCGCGAGCTTGCCGGAAACGGCGCAGAGCGTGACCTGCGCGAGGCCGATATCGGTGGGCGAAACGTCCATAATGGGCTTATCGGGAAGCCCCTTGTGGATCTTGGACATGAATGCCTGCCAGAGCGGCGCGGCGGTGTTTCCGCCGGTGGAGCCGGAGGCGAGCTTTTCGGAATAGAGGTCGTGACCGATCCAGATAGCGCCGGTGTAATAGCCGGTGAAGCCCGCGAAGCAGGCGCTGGTGTAGTCGTCGTTGGTACCGGTCTTGCCGGCCACGGTCATGCCCTCTATCTGCGCCTGAGTACCGGTACCGGATTTGATGACGTCCTTGAGCATGTCTATGAGCATGTAGGCGGAGGTCTCCTCGTAAACGCGGTAGCTCTTCCTTATCTTCTCCGCGTCGAGCACGACGTTCATATTCGCGTCGAGCACGCGGGTGAATGCCAGGGGCTCGTTATACACGCCGCCGTTGGCGACTGCGGCGTAAGCGGCGGTGAGCTCGACGGGAGTGAAGCCCGTGGTGCCCAGCGCAAGACCGGGGCCGTCCACGTTTATCCTCGAGGGCTTGACGCCCAGCTTGACGAGGTATTCCGCGCCCAGGGACGGGGTCACGACGTCAAAGAGCGTGCGCGCCGCGACGATGTTGAGCGAGCGCTCGACGCCGCGCCTCAGCGGCATCATGCCCTGCCATCTGGTGGAGCCAAGCGCGGGGTAGCCCTTGTTTCCGCCGTAGCCGTCGATGGGCAGCTCGGCGTTCAATACGGTCGAGCCGCAGGAGAGCCCGCAGTCGAGCGCGGGGCCGTAAACCGAAAGCGGCTTTATGGCGGAGCCTATGGGCATCGCGCTCTGATAGGCGCGGTTCAGCTGCTTTTTCATGGTGGGCATCTGCCTGCCGCCGATGACGGCGCGCAGCTCGCCCGTTTTCTGGTCGATTATTACCGCGGCTGCCTGCGGCTGGAGCACCTCTATGGTGTTGCCGTCGGAGGTGGTGGTTATCTGCACGGAGGCGGAGGGGTTCTGCAGCTCGGGGTAGCTCGTCCAGTTGATTATCGTGTCCTCCACGGTCTTCTGGATTTCGGGATCGACCGTGGTATAGATATGGTAGCCGCCCGTCCTGAGCTCGGTCTCGATGGAGTTGCGGTTGGTTTTGGTGTCCTCGAGCCCGCGCTCCTCAAGCAGCTTCGTCACGACGTTGTAGATCGAATACTCCACGAAATAGGGCATATCGTAGAGCTGCTTCGCCTCGCTCTTTTCGACTATGCGCACCTTCTCGTTCAGCGCGGACTGATACTGCTCGTGCGTGATGCAGCCCGCCTCGTACATGGCGTCCAGCACGAGATTGGTCCTCTTGTCCGTGACGTCCATCTTATTGCGCCCGTCCTCATAGAAGCGGGAGTAGGTGTTGGCGCGGGGGTTGGTGTAATAGGGCTTCTGCGCGAGGCCCGCGAGCATGGCGCATTCGCGTATGGTGAGCTCCGAAAGCTCCTTGCCGAAATAGTCCTTCGCGGCCGCGGCAAAGCCGTAATTCGACTCGCCCAGGAACACGTCGTTCATGTACGCCTCGAGTATCTTGTCCTTGGAGAGCACCTGCTCCAGCTCGTAGGCGAGATAAGCCTCCTGTATCTTGCGCTTGTAGCTCTTTTCATTGGTCAGTATCTTGTTCTTTATGAGCTGCTGCGTCAGCGTGGAGCCGCCGTGCGTGTTGGAATTGCGGAGGGTGTTCACGACGGCGGAAAAGAGGCGCTTGAAGTCCACGCCGCCGTGCTTATAGTAGCGGACGTCCTCAATGGAAATGAGGGCGTTCTTGAGCATATCGGGGATCTCCGAAATATCCACCCAGCTCCGATATTCCATGCCGGCAAAGGTGGTTGTGAGGTCGCCGTTCTTATCGTAAATATAGCTCGTGCGGTCGGTCCTCATAAGGCGGGAAACGTCCAGCGAGGGAGTGGTGTCCACGTATGCCTTCGCAACGCCCATAACGAGCCCGAAGCCCGCTATCCCCGCGAGCAGCCCCGCCACGACGAGTATCTTCAATGTGTCGAAAAGCACGCTCAAAAGGAACGGCCTCGCGTTCTGCTTGCGCTTCAGCACGCGGCCCTCCTTCTCCTTCGGAGTATCGCTTGACTGCCTTTTTTTGGCCGCCTCAAGCGCCTTTACGTCGAACACCTGAGTCGCTTCGGGCAGGTTGGTTTTTTTATTCTCCATATGAAAACTGCCTTTCATAGAATTATCCATTATGATTATACCACTTGAGCCGGGGAATTGCAAGCCGTGAGCCCGCACGCCCCCCGCTTATATAACGAACGGGAGGGGCGTTCGGTTCCGTGCTGTTGTCATCAGGCGCTCCCTGCAGCGCAAAAAAGCGGCGGGGATCCACCGCCGCAAGTGTGTTCCTTATTCTCCTGTGTTTTGTTTATTGCGTGAGATGCGAAGTGTATTCCATGCGCAGATGGGGCTTGGTGATACAAACCCCCTCCGGCGTCCAGCACATGACGTAAAGGGAGCCGTCGTCCGCTATATAGACGGGATTATCGGGGGCGAGTACGGCGAAGCGCGGATCGACGCAGGTCAGGCCGAGAAGGCTGCCCTCATGATCATAGACACGGTAGGTATACTCGGCGATATCCTGGGGGCCGTCCGGCTTTACCATTTTAAGAGCGATATAGAACGCCGAATCGTTCCAGCCGCATGCATGGTTAGGGCCGATCTCGGAGCTGAAAACGATGCTCTTGCCCTTCAGCTCGAATACGTACCGGCCGTCCGGGTCATACTCGTTAAGTCTCCTGACGCCGCACTCGTCGACCACCCTCCATTCGCCGTCCTTAAGGCTGTAAAGCTCGCCGCCGGATATGAGCACGGCGAGCTTTCCCTCGTATTCAAACAGGTATTTCACGGAGCCGACTTCTTCCGGCGCGTATATCCTTTCGAGCTCGTTCCCCTCCTGATCATACGCGACTATCAGCGGCGGACGGCCGCCCATGCCCAGAGTGGGCGAAGTGTAGATCACGCCGCCTATAACGCGTATCCTTGACGGCATATCGTAGGTCGGGAAGGAGCTGATGCTGCCGTTATCGGAAATGATAATGCGGTTTTTGAGCGTATCGGCAAGGTAGACCTTTCCGTCCGCGACGCAGAAGGACTGCGGCCCCAGCGCATCACTCATCACGAAGCCCGCGGAGCCCTCGTCGCTCCAGGGAGAGAATACCTCCGGCAGCAGCTCCCAAGGCATATTGAACAGCACCTCCGCGTCCCTTATGCAGTCGCCCAGGTCGTCCGGATCCTCGGGAAGGGGATATTCTTCGACGGGGGCGAAGGTCGGCTTTACGTAAGGCGTTTCGGTGGGCCCCGCTGTAGGCTCCGCAGCGGGCTCCCCGGTGGGCTCCCCGGTTGGCCCCGCGGTAGGCTCCCCGGCGGGAGCTTCGGTCGCTGCGGGCGCGGCCGTCGGAGCTTCCGCTCCGGGCTCCGGCTTTCCCGCCGTGCACCCCGCGAGCGCGCAGAATGCGAGTATTGCGGCCGACAGCATCAAAAGAGTTCTTTTCATACGCCGTTCTCCTCTGCTTTTTATTTCAATAAAAGTATATATCCGGCAATGCGGAAATGTCAATGCTTTCGGATGGTACAAAACGCACCCGCTTTTTCATGGCGGGGGCGCAAAAAAGCGGCAGGGTATTCCCTGCCACAAGCGCGCCGTTTATTCGATTATTGTCCAAGATGCGAAGCTATACCGCGCGCAGATGGGGCTTGGTGACGTAAACGCCGTCCTGCGTCCAACACATGACGTAAAGAGTGCCGTCGCCCGCTGTATATATAGGGTTATCCGGACAGGAACGCATGGATTTGGGATCGACGAAAGTTGAGCCGGTGAGGTTCCCGTCGCGGTCGTAGGCCAGATATGCGTAATCAAAGCTGCCCGCTTTCTCCCCCGCCTTGAAGCCGATAACGTAAAGCATCGAATCTGTCCATACGTATTGCATGGGATTCCAGCTTCCGGAAGTGAAGACCGTCTCCCTGTCTTGGATAGTAAAAGAGTATTGATTATCCTTAACGTTATCGAGGCCGGCTTGAGCCTCCTTGATCCACTTTCCGTCCGTGAGTCTGTAAAGGGCGCCTCCGGATGCAAGCACGGCAATATCCCCCTCGTATTCGAGCAGATAGAACACGGAAAAAACGTCCTCCGGCAGAGGGATCCTCTCAAGCTCATTCCCCGCCATATCATAAGCGGCGATTTCCAAGGGCTGCAGAGTGCTCTTTGAAACGTATATCACATCTCCGATAACGCAGATCCTTTCCGGATTATCGGCCGTTGGGATAGCGCTTATCCGGCCGTTGTCGGATACTATGATGCGGTTCTTAAGCGTGTCAAGCAGGAATACCCTGCCGTTTATAACGCAGAACGACTCAGGACCTGCCTCAACGTCGTTCACGATATCGTCGATCTCCTTGAAGCCCGCGCAGTCGTCGTTCTCTCCGGCGGAATACAGCTGCGTCAGCGTTTCAAAGGGGATATGCAGCAGCACCTCCGCGTCCTTGACGCAGTCGCCGACTGCGTCGGGATCCTCGGGAAGGGGATAGTCCTCCGACGGAGCGCCGGAGGGCGCTTCAGTCGGAGCCTCGGTCGGATCGTCCGCAGGAGCCTCGGAAGGAACCGAAGTGATCTCGGGCCTGGTTCCGGGCTTATCCGCGCCGGGGCTTATGCATCCTGCAAAGCCCGCAAGGATTAGCCCCGCAAGCAGCAGAGCAAGGCTCTTTTTTACAATGCTTTTCATGATAATGAGCTCCTTTCTATACAATTATTTGATCTCAATAGCAGCGGGGACTTTGTCCGGGAGCGGGATGTGATGCGTAAATGCTCCGCAAGCGCTGCATTGATAACCTGTTGAAACCTGCACCCAATTATGTGGTGTGGCAGTCGTTGTGTAACCACAGGTCGTACATATCTTCCAGTGATAGAACGCGTCATGCTGATAAGAAGACATAGTATGACTTATTTTTTGGGTTGGCTCTCCGCAATGAGTGCACTTTTGCCAATGCTTTGTAGAATTGTAATAATAGCTACCCGCAGGTTCGCAAGTGTATCCGCCGCATGCATATGGCGAACGCAGCCTGTAATTTGACAGATTGCTAATCGAAAGATTTCTGTGCTTTACACGCTCCTCGGTTGTGCTTGCGTTTGTTGTTATAGTAGTTGATTCAATCGATACCAAATTTGTGTTATCTGTTTTCTGATAGCACAGGATAATATGGTTATTGGTTGTGTTGGGGTCTGAGGAATACCTGACTAAAAAATCCATATACTTCAGTTTTGAAAAACTGGTACATGTTACCATAAATATAATGGCCATAATGCGTAAACTCCTCAGTATTGTGCCTATCAATACTATATGCATAGCTTACAAAACCAGAACAATCAAGACCGGCAGTCCCGGATACTTGGCCGTGGTTATAGTAATGATATGTATTACCTCCAGTCGAGTTGCTAATAATATCATCAAAACCGGTGTTATCACTTGTATGAAAATCTTCAAAGAATCCACCCC
>CAMZFO010000049.1 GCA_947306125.1 uncultured Clostridia bacterium
AACAAAAAGGCAGCTGCCTGGCTGCCTGTTTGTTTGGTGGACGGGGATGGATTCGAACCATCGTAGTCTGTGACAACGGATTTACAGTCCGCTCCCTTTGGCCGCTCGGGAACCCGTCCATATTCACAACATATTTATTATACTACTTTTCTAGCGCTTGTCAACCCTATTTTCAAAACTTTTATTCACGAGCTATTTCGGATGCGGTCTCATCCTTCTCTGCTCGTCTTGTGCAGAAAGCTCGCGCTTTACTTTTCCGATCATTGGGGTTATAATCAATTAAGAAATCAATACTTGATCGAAAGGAACATAACGATGGGTATTATTCTGGGAATCGACGTGGGCGGCTCCACGACCAAGATAGTCGGTATGCGTCCCGACCGCACTCTTATCTCTACCATGATGGTCAAGGCGTACGATCAGCTAACTTCGCTTTACGGCGCTCTCGGCAATTATATGGACACCAACAAGCTTCCGCTTTCGGAGGTCGAGCGCATCTATATCACAGGAGTGGGCAGTTCCTACCTTTCCGGCAAGATCTACGGGATCCCTACCGAGCGCGTCGAGGAATTCTCCGCCATAGGCAAGGGCGGGCTTTGGCTCTCCGGGCTCGAGCAGGCGATAGTCGTCAGCATGGGCACGGGCACGGCGTTCGTCGAGGCTAAGGAGAATGATTATAAGCATATCGGCGGCAGCGGCGTCGGCGGCGGTACCCTTATCGGCCTCGGCACCAGATTGACAAGCGCCGACGACTTCGAATCCATATGCCGTCTTGCCGATCACGGAAGCCTTAAAAACGTCGACCTTACCATCGGCGCTATCTCCAAGGAGAACATTTCGACTCTGAACGCGGAGATCACCGCCGCAAACTTTGCAAATCTCAACAGCCTGACCACCGAGGAGGATCTTGCTCTGGGCCTTATCAATATGGTTCTGCAGACCGTTTTCACTCTCGGCGTCTTTGCGGCAAGGGCGACCGATATGCCCGACGGTCCCATTGTCCTGACCGGCTCGCTGACGGGCCTTAAACAGATCGACGCCACACGCGAGGCGTTCTCGCTGTTATATCCCAACAAATTCATACTCCCTCCTCACGCCGCGTTTGCTACCGCAATCGGTTCCGCGCTGCACGGATGCTGAAAAAACTACCGCTTATTCGCCGCTTTTAGCCAAGCGGCTTTTTTTATCGAATTTTTGTTAATAATTTATTCACATTTCCATTATAGTGTGGTATAATGGTATTTGAGGAACTATATGAGGTGTTTTATGGGCAAGATCATCAAATACTTTTTCACCATAGCGTTAAGCGCCGCCGCCGTTTTCTTTATAGTCAAATTCGTCAGCGGCACGTACGCGCAGGGTATAGATGATTATGAGGGAAGCATCAGCTCAGACGTCGAAGCAAAACGCGCCGAGCTTCTTCAGAACGGCATATTCCGCGAGGGCATAACGGTCAACAATATTCCCATTGGCGGTATGAATTACGAAGAGGCCAAGGAAGCGCTTGCCCCCGTGCTTGAGAAGATGGTCGGTGATATCGGCTTCACCGTCGAATACGGCGACGATAAAAAGATCGAGATAGGGCGCGAGTATTTCATCGTCGAGTATAACACCGACGAGGTGCTCTCCGACGCCATTATGCTTGCGAGCGAAGGCACCCTCGAATCCTTAAGGCAGCAGATCGAGGAGCTTGCAAGGAACGGCCGGGATTACGAGATCGAATGCCGCATCACCCCCGATACCGACGCAATGGCCGCCGTCGTCGAGGAGGCCGCCGAAAGCCTGAACGTCAAAGCGAAGAACGCTTCTGTGAAGGTGGATCCCGACAGCGTTTACAACGGGACCGAACGTTTCAAATTCAAGGAAGAAAAATACGGCTACCGCGCCAAGACCGAGGAAGCCGTTGAGGAGATCGTTTCGCGCGCCAAGACCGGCGATTACGGCACGGTAGTCATCGAAGGCGAGATCGTCGAGCCCAAGATCAAGGTCAAGGACCTCAAGGAGAGGGTCGTCAAGCGCGCTTCCTATAAGAGCAGTTATGCGCTCGGGCATTATGACGCTCCCAACCGCGTATTCAATATCGACAAGGCCTGCCGCATTATCAACGGCACGATCCTTGAGCCCGGCGACGTATTCTCCTGCAACGGAAAGCTCGGCCGCAGGACCGAAGCAGCAGGCTGGCTCCCCGCTCCCGGCTTTATTAACGGCGGCGCAAACAGCGTCGATTCCCCCGGCGGCGGCGTCTGCCACGTTTCATCCGTGCTTTACAACACCGTTATAAGGTCCGATCTTAAAATCGTATACAGGATCAACCATTCATCGCACGTCGGATACGTGCCCTGGGGCGTTGACGCGACCATCGATTCCAACGGGCCCGATTTCAAGTTCTCCAATAATACCGATGAAGATATCTACATCTTCACCTGGGTGGATTATAATAAACAGCGCGTCTGCTGTGAGATCTGGGGCAAGCCCTTCCCCTCCCGCTTCGACAAGATCGATTTCTACGCCGAGCTCATTGAGGAGATCCCGCCTACCGATACGGTCTACATAGTCGACAATACTCTCGTCGCCCCTTACTGGTACGTCAGCAACAGCGCAAAAACCGGATATAAGTATCAATCCTATAAGCAGTATTATAAGGACGGCGTTCCCGTCGGAGATCCCGTTCCCGAGGCGCTCTCCGTTTACAGGATGCATCCCAAGAGGATAGCCGTCTGGGCGGGCTTCGATCCGGCGACGGACTATCTATCCTATCAGTATAAGATCGATCCCCCCGTGCCCGAATCATGATTTGGTTTTGGGTCTGAATACAAGCGCAAATATGTAACCGAACACGATCGCCGCGGCAACCCCCGCGGCGGTCGATTTTATTCCGCCGGTAAGAGCTCCCATAAGCCCTTCCGTTTTCGCTCCCTCTATAGCGCCTTTTGCGAGGCAGTAGCCGAAGCCCGTGAGAGGCACCGTCGCGCCGGCTCCTGCAAACTCCACGATAGGCCTGTATACGCCCAAGGCGGTTAATACGACTCCCGCCGTGACGAATATGACGAGCACCCTTGCGGGAGTCAGCCTCGTCAGGCTTATCAAAAGCTGACCTGCAACGCAGAGCATGCCTCCTATGATGAACGCCCACATATACTGTATAAAGCCGCTCATGCTTCGCTCCTTTCGATCACAGCTGCGTGCGAGATAGAAGGTATGCTCTCGCCCTGAAGGCTTGAGAGAGGGCTTAAAAGTGCGCCTGTGGCCGCGAAAAGCACGCGTTCGTAATCGCCGTTTTCTATGCCGGGAAGTATCAGGGAGCTCAATACCACCGAACAGCATCCGCATCCGCTTCCTCCGCAGACGGTCTTCTGCTCGGGAGCGAATATCATCACTCCGCAATCGTCGTGCACGTTCTCTATCCTGTATCCCTTTGAATAGCAGAGCTCGTAAAGCATTTCGGTCCCGAAGGAGCCGAGATCGCCCGTGATTATGCGGTCGTAGTACTCCGGCGGTATGCCGTTATCCGATAGATTGGCGCATATGGTCGAGGCCGCGGCGGGAGCCATCGCGGCGCCCATATTGCTTGCGTCGGTAATGCCGTAATCGCAGACCTTGCCTATAGTGCCTCCCGTAACGCGTATATGCGAGAATCCAAGCCCATGCAGCCTCACGCCTGATGAAGCTATTGCAACGGCTCCCGAGCCCGTTACGGTGCGCTGAGCCGTCGGAGGCGCCTGAGTGCCCATCTCCAAAGGGTATCTGAATTCCCTTTCAGAAGAAGAAAAATGACTGCTTGCGCCGCATACGGCAAGATCCGAAAAGCCCGCGTCGGTAAGCATAGAAGTCGTGATTATGCTCTCCGCCATAGTCGAGCAGGCTCCGTATATGCCTATGAAGGGCGACTGCAGTTCGCGCGCGGCAAAGCCCGCGGAGATGATCTGGCTCAAAAGATCTCCGCCCATGAAAAAATCTATATCGCGCGGCTCCTTCTCTATCTTTGACAGAGCGAGCCTTACGGCGCTCTCAAGCATACGGCTCTCGGCCTGCTCCCAGCTGTCAAGACCCAGCGTGTCGTCCGAGCATATCACGTCAAAAAGCTTTCCGAGCGGCCCCTCCCCCTCCGTCCTGCCTACAAACGACGCGGAAGAAACTATCCTCGGCTTGCTCGGAAGTATAAACGATTGCTTACCGATCCTTTTTCCCATGATCAACCTCTTTTGATTTAGTAGTCTTATTATTTCACGGGAGCATGATACTATGCAAAAAGCCGGGGCTTGCGCTCCGGCTTTTATCGTTCCTCGATTCAGTTGTTTATTGCGGCATAAAAAGCTTCCGCGGCTTTTTTTATGGCTTCTGCGTCCCTGTCTTTGATCGCCTTTTTGATGAACAATGAGCTGCTTATTCCGTAAGCCGCCGCTCCCGCGTCGGAGAATGCCTTAATGTTTTCGGCGGTTATCCCCGCGACCGCGGCAAGCGGAATGTGTTTCAGCGGAGCGCGCACGGCTTTGAAATACTCGATCCCGAGTACGCCCGCCGGAAAGAGCTTCACTATGTCCGCGCCAAGCGAATACGCTTCGGCTATCTCCGTCGGAGTCATCGCGCCGGGTATCGAAACCATGCCGAGCCGTTTGGTCGTTTCGATCACTTCCCTGCAGGTGTTTGGAGAGATTATAAAGCTTGCCCCGGCTTCATGCGCGATGCGAACCTGCTCTGCGTTCATGACCGTGCCCGCGCCTATCACGGCGTCATCCGGCAGGCTTTCCGCAAGCTGCGCTATCGAATCGGCGGTCAGCGCTTCGGGCTTGTCCTGCTCGAAAGTGACTTCGAATGCACGCACTCCGCCCTCATAAAGAGCGCGGGCAGCGAATATGAGGTCTTCGCCGTAATTGCCCCTTGAAATAGCGATTATCCTTGATCCAATAATACTTTTGAGCGCTTCCATTTCCGCCTCCGTTAGATCATTCCCTTAAAGCCCGTCTGCCTGAAAGCTTCATACACTACTATCGCAACGGAATTTGACAGGTTCAGCGACCGCTCGTTGGGCCGCATCGGGATCCTTCTTATGCTGTCCTTATATTCGGTAAGTATGGCTTGTCCGAGCCCGGCGGTTTCCTTGCCGAAAACGAGGAAATCGCCCTCCCGGTACGCTTCATCCGCATACGACTTCTCGGCATGAGTGGAGAACATGAAGAATCTGCTGCCCGCATGGCTTTTCACGACTTCGTCAAGGCTGTCGTAGTAATAGATATCGAGATCCTTCCAGTAATCCAGCCCGGCTCTTTTAAGCTGCCTGTCGTCAACGGAAAAGCCGAGCGGACGAACGAGATGCAGAGCGCATCCCGTTACGGCACATGTTCTTGATATGTTCCCCGTGTTCTGGGGTATCTCGGGTTCAACGAGCACTATGTTAAACATTCATCCGTCCCTAATAACTGCCTATACCGTAGAAGAAGCAGTTGTCGTCGATGGTCGTATAATAGCTCATGTAGGAGGCCCATGTGTGCCCCAGGTATGAAGCCCTGTAGAACAATACCTTCTTGGGCAGTATGGAGCCATGCTCCTGCAGTACGTATCGGGCGTTGGCGCGGGATTTATCGTTTGCATGAACTCCGTTCAAAGCGCTTTCCGGACAGAACTGATTATGCTGGAACAGCACTCCCCGCACAGTATCCGGGAAATGGCCGGATTCATTCATGACCCTGTTCAGTATCACGCTTACGATCGCCCGCTGTCCGCGGTTTGTTCCGCTGTTCGCCTCAAACACGAGGAATCTTGCAACGAGCTCCACGTCGTCATCCGAGAACTGCCCCGGATAAACGTGATAGTACGAAAACGGCGTCGGCGAAGGAGTGGCCGTGGGTTTAGGCGTATTGGTGGGTTTGGGAGTCGGCTTCGGGGTCGGCTTGGGCGTTTTGGTCGGCTTCGGAGTCGGCGTCGGAGTGGGCTTCGGGGTCTTAGTGGGCTTAGGCGTAGGCTTCGGAGTCTTCGTGGGCTTGGGCGTCGGAGTCGGCTTTGGCGTAGGCTTCGGCGTGGGCTTGGGAGTCTTTGTGGGCTTCGGCATCGGAGTCGGCGTCGGTTTGGGAGTATCCGTAGGCTCCGGGGTGGGCTCGGCCGTGGGCTCCGGAGTCGCATAGCGGCCCTCCGAAACGAACTGCTTTGCGACGTATCCCGTCACCGAATCGATAATGACCTTGTACCATTCTTCCCCTTCGCCGATTATAAGGACTTCCTCGCCCTTATAATACTTGCCGAGCTTTTCGGAATCCTTGGCGGGCTGCTCACGGAAATTCACTCCGTTTGAATTGATATAGCCCTTTACGTAATTGACCGCCTTTATTTCTGCCGGCGTATTTGTAGGCTCCGGCGCTTCCGTCGCCTCCTCGGTCACGGCTTCGGCCGGGTTTGCGGCAGCGCTTTCCGGGATATCTACAAGCTCATCCGCGAAATAGAACACGCCGATATCGACGACCTCATCTTTATTCCCGCTTGAACAGCCGGGAAAAAAGCTTATCGTCAGTATTATCAGCATCATTGCCGCCGCAATTCGTTTCATGGGATCCTCTCCCTCTTTCGTCAGGCGTTCTTACGCTATACTATGTATTTTGTAAGGTCCTGAGTCGTTTTTGCCAAATCAAGATGAGAATCGACATATGCCTTGTCTATTACGACCTCTGTCATCGGATGCTCTCCGGTCGCGTTGAACGAGATATCGTCCAAAAGGTTTTCAATAATGGTGTGCAGACGCCTTGCGCCTATGTTCTCGCTTGTTTCATTCGCGGCGTAAGCAGCCTCGGCGATGGCGTGCTTCGCGCTGTCCTCGAAAACGAGATGAACGTTGTCCGTTTCGAGCAGTGCTTCGTACTGCTTTGTCACGGCGTTTTCTGGCTGGGTCAATATGTTCTCGTAATCCTCAACCGTAAGCGCGTTTAGCTTGACGCGGATCGGGAAGCGGCCCTGCAGCTCGGGGATAAGGTCTGTCACCTTGGACACGTGGAAAGCGCCCGCGGCTATGAAGAGCATATAGTCGGTTTTGACGGGGCCGTACTTGGTGTTCACCGTGCTGCCCTCGACTATGGGCAGTATGTCCCTCTGCACGCCCTCGCGCGAAACGTCCGCTCCGCCTATATTGCCGGAGGCCGCGATCTTGTCTATCTCGTCGATGAATATGATACCGTCCTGCTCGGCTCGGTCGATTGCCCTGTCGGTGACCTCGTCCATGTCTATGAGCTTTTCCGACTCCTCGGCTATAAGTATACGCCTTGCTTCGGATACGGGGACCTTGCGCTGCTTTTTCTTTGCGGGAAGCATACCCCCGAACATCTCGTTGATATTGAGGTCGATGCCCATTGCGAGCATTGCGTCGTTTCCCGTGCGGGTCTCGGTCACGTTGACGGTAACTATCCTGTCTTCAAGCTCGCCCCTGCGCAGGCTTTCCAGGGTCCTTTCGCGCTTCTGTTTGCGGGTAAGCTTCTCCTCCTCGGAAAGGGGCGGCTCGGAAGGCTTATCCGCCGCAGGGCCCAGAAGCATTTTAAGCCCGAAAAGATCAGCCGCCGTCTGCTTTTTTGCGGGTTCTCCGTCCTCAAGAATCAGATCCAGAAGCCGCTTTTCCGCCGCGGCCTCCGCCATAGTGCGCACGCGCTGATACTCGCTCTGCTTGCAAAGGCGGATGGAAGCCTCCACAAGATCGCGCACCATCGAATCGACGTCCCTGCCGACGTAGCCGACCTCGGTAAACTTGGTCGCCTCTACCTTAACAAAAGGAGCGTCGACGAGCTTGGCGAGCCTCCTTGATATCTCCGTTTTGCCCACACCGGTCGGGCCCATCATGATTATATTCTTGGGCGTGATCTCCTCACGCATCTCGAGGGGCAGACGTGACCTGCGGTAACGGTTGCGAAGGGCGATGGCTACCATGCGCTTGGCCTCATCCTGACCTATGATATAGCGGTCGAGCTGCTCGACTATCTGTTTGGGCGTCAGCATGGTCACACCTCCTCCACTATCACGTTGCTGTTGGTATAAACGCAGATATCGGACGCTATGAGTATTGCCTTTTCGGCGATCTCACTTGCGGAAAGATCCGTATTCTGCTTCAGCGCCCTCGCCGCGGCAAGCGCGTACATGCCTCCCGAGCCTATCGCGGCAATGCCGTCGTCGGGGTAGATGACCTCGCCCGTGCCGGAAACGATAAGGAGCTCGTCCTTATCCGCGCATATAAGCAGCGCCTGAAGCTGACGCATGACCTTGTCGCTGCGCCAATCCTGCGCAAGCGCGACCGCGGCGCGGGAAAGGCCGCCTCCGAACTGCTCGAGCTTTGCTTCGAATCTGTCGCAGAGCGTGAAAGCATCCGCGACTGAGCCCGCAAATCCCACCACAACTTTATCATTATAGATCCTGCGTACCTTTTTCGCAGTATGCTTCATTATCGTAGTCTCGCCGAGCGTGACCTGACCGTCGCCGGCTATCGCGCAGCCGGACTCGGACTTGACGGCGACTATTGTCGTCCCCTTGAATTCTTCCATCAAATCACTCCTTTATTGACGTACTCATTTATATGCTCCAATGAGCGCTGTACGACCGCAGCATTGCGAAGACGCTTGTTTTTTGGAGCGTTCTTCAGCGGCGCCATAATGCCGAAGGTAATGTTCATAGGTTGGAAATCGGAGCCGTTATAACAGGAGACGTAGTGCCCGAGGGCGCCTATCGCGGTCTCGTCGCTAAAAGCTGCCGGCTCCTCACCCGCCGCCCTTCTTGCCATCGAAATACCGGCGGCAAAGCCGGAGGCCGCACTTTCCACGTAGCCCTCGACTCCCGTCAGCTGACCGGCAAAGAACAGGCCGGGACGGTTCCTGAGCTCGAAACAGGGCGTCAGCTTACCCGGTGAGTCCATGTACGAATTGCGGTGCATAACGCCATAACGCACGAACTCGGCGTTCTCAAGCCCGGGTATAAGCCCGAAGACCCTCTTCTGCTCCGGGAAGCGAAGATTGGTCTGGAACCCGACTATGTTATAGAGCGTGTCCTCGGCGTTGTCCCGTCTTAACTGAACGACGGCAAAGGGCTGTCTGCCTGTGCGCGGGTCGGTAAGCCCGACCGGTTTAAGCGGGCCGAAAGCGAGCGTCATGTCGCCCCTTTTTGCCATAACCTCTACGGGCATGCACCCCTCGAACACCCTCGGCGTTTCGAACTCATGCAGAGGAGCGGTCTCGGCTTCAACGAGCTCGCGCACGAACCTGAAATACTCCTCATTGTTCATGGGGCAGTTGAGATAATCGGAACCGCGGTCGTATCTTGACAATGCGAACACCTTCGACATATCGAGGGATTCCTTTGTGACAACAGGCGCCGCCGCGTCGTAAAAATGAAGCGAAGTTCCCGCCGCGCGCTCTATACTTCCAATAAGCTCCCCTCCTGTCAGTGGGCCTGTGGCAATTATGCAGAGCCCTTCCGGTATCTCCTTTATCTCATCTTCCTCGACGGAAATAAGCGGATGACCCATTATCCTCTCCGTGACCAAAGAGGAAAAGCCGTTCCTGTCTACCGCAAGCGCGCCGCCGGCCGGAATCCTCGTCTCGTCCGCACAGCGCATTATAAGCGAGCCGACCCTTCGAAGTTCCTCCTTGAGCAGCCCTACCGCGTTCTCCACGTTATCCGAGCGGAGCGAGTTGGAGCATACCAGCTCCGAAAACGAGCCGAGCTTATGCGCGGGGGAAAGCTTGCCGGGCTTCATATCTATAAGCCTGACGGGAATACCCCTTTCGGCAAGCTGCCAGGCCGCTTCGCAGCCGGCGAGCCCCGCCCCAATTACCTTTACAGGTGAAAAAGCCATTATTCCTCTTCTTCTTCGGACTTGTTCTTTACCGCGGTGCGCAGAACGTATCCGCAGCCTTCAACGTCGGAGCACTGCTTATAGCTCCCGTTTTTGCCTATCTTCTGCACCATGTACTTGCCGCATTTCGGGCAATTCTCACCGGTCGGCTTGAGCCATGAAACGAAATCGCATTCGGGATGCCTCTCGCATCCATAGAACGCCCTGCCCTTCTTGGTATGGAGCTTTATGAGCTCCGCGCCGCACTTGGGGCATTTCACATTAATCTTTTCGACTATTCGCTTGGTATTCCTGCACTTGGGGTAATTGGGACAGGCGAGGAACTTGCCGAACCTGCCGATCTTATAGACCATCATGGCTCCGCACTTGTCGCATTTTACGTCCGAGACCTCGTCCTCTATCGTGACGTGCTCCACGTTCTTGAAGGCTTCCTCCACCGACTGCTCGAACGGGCCGTAGAACTCGCCTATAACGCTCCTCCACTGCTTGCTTCCCTCTTCTACCTCGTCAAGCTTTTCCTCCATATCAGCGGTGAAAGTGACGTCGACTATATCGCTGAAGTTCTCCTTCATGAGCTGTGTCACAACGAATCCGAGCTCCGTGGGGATGAGCTGCTTCTTCTCACGGCTTACGTAGCCGCGCTCGATGATGGTGGAGATGGTCGGCGAATAAGTGCTCGGGCGGCCTATGCCCTTTTCCTCGAGCGCCTTTACAAGGGAAGCTTCGGTATACCTTGCGGGAGGCTGTGTGAAATGCTTCGAAGGCGTGATCTCGCTCGCGGTAAGCTCCGTGCCCTCTTCCAATTCGGGCAGAGTGCCCTCCTTTTCCTCCGCGTCGTCGCTCGACTCGGTATAGACCTTCGTATAGCCGTCGAATACGGTCTTTATGCCGGAAGCCCTGTAGGTGCATTCGCCCGCCGTGAACGAGAGCTGGGTGGTCTCGTAAACCGAATTGGTCATCTGGCTCGCGAGGAATCGCTCGTAAATGAGCTTATACAGGCGGTACAGCCCGGACTTCAAATGCTCCTTCACCAACGACGGCTCAAGGAGTATGTTGGTGGGGCGGATGGCCTCGTGCGCGTCCTGCGCGTTGCTGCGGCCCTTATACACGTTGGGCTTGGCGGGAAGGTATTTATCGCCGTAGATATCCTTTATATAGCCGAGCGCCATGGTCTGCGCTTCCTCGGAGATGCGGACGGAGTCGGTACGGATATAGGTTATAAGACCCACGCTGCCCTTGCTGTCGAGCTCGACGCCCTCGTAAAGCTGCTGGGCTAAGGACATGGTCATCTTGGGAGTAAGCCCCAGCTTCCTCGAAGCCTCCTGGAGCATACTGCTCGTCGTAAAGGGAGCGGGCGCATGCCTGACCTTCTCAGCTCTCTTTATATCGGATAAAACGAAGCTCCTGCCTGTGCTCATCTTGATAACACGGTCGGCTTCCTCCTCGTTTTTGACGTCGGTCTTCTTATCGTTATAGCCGTAGAAGCGGGCTTCTATGGGCTTCCTTGCGCGCGGAGTATGGAGCATGGCGGTGATAGTCCAGTATTCGGCGGGAACAAAATCCATTATCTCCTGCTCGCGGTCGCAGATTATACGGGTGGCGACGGATTGTACGCGGCCCGCGGAAAGCCCCTTCCTGACCTTCGCCCAAAGCAGAGGGCTGATCTTATAGCCAACGAGCCTGTCGAGCACGCGGCGCGCCTGCTGGGCGTCGACGAGGTTTTCATCGATGGGGCGAGCCTTCTTTATGGAAGATTGAAGCACGCTCTTCGTGATCTCGTTGAATACGACGCGGCAGTTTACCGCCGGATCAATTTTAAGCGCGTTTGCAAGGTGCCATGAGATCGCTTCGCCCTCCCTGTCAGGGTCGGTCGCGAGAAGCACTTTCTTTGCGAGCTTCGCTTCCTTCTTTATCTTCTCGAGCACGTCGCCTCTTCCGCGAAGGGTGATGTACTTCGGCTCAAAATTATTATTTATATCAACGCCGAGCTGACTTTTGGGAAGATCCCTAACGTGTCCGTTCGATGCTATGACCTTATACTTGGAGCCAAGATACTTGGCGATCGTTTTGGCTTTTGCCGGCGACTCAACGATAACGAGTGTGTCTGTCATTTCCTGCTATTGATCCTTTCAGTAGTTCGATTTGCGGCGGTTCCTGTTTATAAAACGGCGCCGCTTTATTTTACAGCATATTCACCGTTCGGTAATTGCTTTATTATTCCCGATAATTCCAATTCTGTCAAGTACATATTTATATCCGAGGCCGAAAACCCGGTCGATTCGCAAAGCGCGTCCGCTGTTTTTTCACCCAGCAGGAGCACTTCGCATATCCTCCTGTGCTCGGGATCGAGCTTCGAAACGTCTATCTCCGCGACGGGCGACGCGGCCTCGCCTATGAATATCCCGTACTCGTAGAGTATGTCGTCGACTCCGAATACGGCCTTTGCCTCGCCGCTTTTTATCATGCCGTTCGTGCCCACGCTTTTAAGATCGGATATCCTGCCCGGCACGGCGAACACGTCCCTGCCCTGATCGTGCGCAAAATCGACCGTTAGCCTCGTTCCGCTCCTTGCGCCCGCTTCCACAACGAGCACTCCCTTGGAAAGCCCGCTTATGATCCTGTTCCTCTGCGGGAAGCTGTCCCGTGTGGGACGCTTGCCCGGCTTGAATTCGGATATCACGGCGCCTCTTTCGACTATTCTATCGTAAAGTTCCTTCGATGACGCGGGATAGACGACGTCAACTCCGCTTCCGAGCACGGCGACCGTCGGGATATCGTCCGTGACAGCCATTAAAGCTCCCTTCGAAGCCTCCGAATCGCATCCTGCCGCAAGTCCCGATACCACGCAGGCTCCGTGTGACGCGAGCTCCCTTCCGAAGTAGCCCGCCATGCTGCGTCCGTAATCGGAGCAGTTCCTCGACCCTATCACGGCTATGGGCAGCTTTATCTTTCGCGGCAGGAAGCCATTGACGTAAATTACTCCGGGCGGGTCGTATATCTCACGCAGGAGCTCCGGATATCCTTCGCTCTCACGCGCCAGGGCATATATGCCCTTTCGTTCCATGCTCTCTATAAGCGAATCAACGTAGAAGTCGGAGCACTTTTTGATAAGATCCGCCCTCTGCGCCGCGCTTACGGACTTGGGATACTTGACCTGTCGATGAAGCTTTACGGCCTCAAACAGCTCAAGTATACCGTCGTTGCAATAGATCAGCTGATCGGTCGATGATACGTTTGCGCCCAGTACGTCGTTGATCCAGAGCCAGGCCCTTTCCTTTTCGCTGTACTCTTTCCTCATTTACCTTGATCCCCAGTATTTTTCATCAAGGCCCCTGTACTGAACGGCCTCAAGCACGTGCTGCTTATCTATTATCGCTTCGCCGGAAATATCGGCTATGGTCCGCGCGACCTTTATCACCCTCGTATAAGCCCTCGCAGAAAGCTTAAAACGGTCATAGGCGGTATGAAGCATCTTCTCGGCGTCGTCCGTCATGCGGCAGTATTTGCGCATAAGAGGAGTATTGAGCTGTGAATTGAAGAGTATGCCTTCATCCTTATAGCGCTCCTTCTGGATGCGCCTCGCTCTGCATACCCTCTCGCGTATGGCGGCGGAGCATTCGCCCTTCGCCTTTGACGTCAGCTCATCGTATTCCACCTCGGTCATCTCGATATGGATATCGAGCCTGTCCAGAAGCGGCGAGCTGATCCTGTTCCTGTACTTTTCTATCTGCATGGGAGTGCATCTGCATTCCTTATGCTTTGAACCGAAGTTGCCGCAGGGACACGGGTTCATGGCGGCCACCAGCATGAATTCGGCGGGGTAAGTGGTCTTTGCCGAAGCTCTGGTAATCGTCACCACTCCGTCCTCGAGCGGCTGACGCAGCGCCTCGAGCACGTTTGTGGGGAACTGCGGAAATTCATCCATGAACAGCACGCCGTAATGCGCGAGGCT
>CAMZFO010000050.1 GCA_947306125.1 uncultured Clostridia bacterium
ACCCCTGTTACCGCCGTGAGAGGGCAGCGTCCTAGGCCACTAGACCAACCAGGCAGTTTTTAAGGACAGTGACTATTATACAGGTTTTTGAGCGTATGTCAAGAGTCGAATCGAATATATTATTGAAAATCCCTTTTGGCGTTACAGCTTCGAGGCGAGCTTGAAGAATATCTCCCCCGTTCTTACCGCAAGTCCCTCGGGGTAAGAATAGCCCTCGGTATGCAGCGGGGCCGTCCCCTCGCCCGAGCCCACTCCGACGAAGCAGGCAGGCGCGTGCTTCCCGTAATGCCCGAAATCCTCCGACCAGCGGAACGGCACCTCCTCATATTTATAAGGAAGCTTCTCCTCACGGCAGACGTTTTCGATCCGAGTCAGCAGCTCGTCGTCGTTAACTGTCGCGGGGAACACGTCAAAGAGCTCCACGCTCGTTATCGGACGCTCGTCCGAGGCTGTCGCACACTCGTCCGACGGCGTTGTACGGGCATACGAGCGCACGTATCCGACCAGCTTATTGAAGGCTTCGGGGCTTTCCGACCTCAAAGTGACCCAGAGCGCGCCTTCGGATGCGGCGACTCCGAACGCCCTCTCCCCCGTCCTCATGCCGACCACGGTCGCGAGCGTCATACAGCCGTACTCCTCCGCGAGCCTTTCGGCCTCCGCGGGCACGGCGAGCGCGAGACGCGCGATATCCGCGCTGGGATTGAGCCCGTTTTCGGGATAAGCGGCGTGAGTCGGCCTGCCCTGCATCTTTATCTCCGCCCCGCATGAGGCGCAGGCGAACGTGCCGCGCTTCAACAGCAGCTCCCCCATGGGCTCGCCGGGGATATTGTGCGCGCCTATGACGGCGTCTATGCTTTCCCTTTCGAACAGGCCGCAGCAGAGCGGCGCGCCCGCGCCCGTCTCCTCCGCAGGCTGGAAGAGGAGCACCACGTTCCGCCCTATCCTTTTGCCCTCGAGCATCAGCGCGAGCGCCAGAAGCGAGGCGGCGTGTCCGTCGTGCCCGCAGAGGTGGCGCGCGCCGTCCCTTGTGGGCACGGCGTCAAAATCGGCGCGGAAGGCTATCGTCCTCTCCGCCCCCTCGCGGTGAGCGGCATAAAACCACGCGCCGCAGTCATAAAGCTCAAGGCTCGTGCGCTTTTTGAGGAAGCTCATGAGCATATGCTTCGTCCGTTTCTCCCCGAGCGCGAGCTCCGGCATCGTGTGGAGCACGACCCTTGCCGCCTCGGTAATGCTTCCTATGCTGTTTTCCATTCCGTTCGCCTCCGAAAGCACGAATCCCGCTATCTCCTTCGCCCTCGCGCCGCCCTTTTCAAGCGCCTCCGCGATCGCTTCGCGCTCGAACCGCACTCCCGTCAGAAGCCCTTCAAGCTCCTCCGGCAGACCGTTCTCGAGCGCGTCTGTGAAGGCCTTTACGCCCGTAACGACCCCGTTCCGCAGGCTGAGCCTAAGCTGCAGCTCGCCGAACGAGAACCTTTCCTCCATGCTGTAATCGAATGCCGGCGTGCTGCCGACCACCCACTCCCACGAGCGCTGTTTTTCCGTGAGCCGCTCTATCTCGGCCTCCGCCGCGGCGTCGAAAACGAGCTCTTCGCAATCGCCGTACTCCCGCTTGAAAGCCTCTATTACGGCGCGCATGACCTCGTCCACGGTCACGGGAACGAGCTCCGAGAGATTCACGACGCGCGAGCGCACGCTCGCTATCCCCTTTGCGGCGAGCTTTTTGGCCGAGGGGACGAGATACCTTGCGAGCTTATCCATATCCGCATTCACGAGCAGAGTGCCGTGCATACCGCGGGCGACGCCGGAGAGCGCGTACGCACAGCCGGAGAATTTGCGTCCTCCCGCCGTCAGATCGTTCCTGCCGTTCGCCTCCGCCTCGACGCCGAGCGAGCGCACGGCATCGAGTATAACGCGGGTCTGGCGTTCCTTATCGTAAAGCTTTTCATTGGTTATAAAGGAAAAATTGAGGTTGCCGGAGTCGTGGTAGACCGCTCCCCCGCCCGTGTGCCGGCGGACGAGCTGCACGCCGTCCTCATTCATGCGCCGCTCGTCGCACTCGCGCCAGGCGTTCTGGTTCCTGCCTATTATGACGGCGTTGGAATTGATATAGAAATAGAGCGTCATGCCGCTCATATTGCCCCGGCGGTACTGCTCCAGTACGTATTCGTCTGTGGCGAGGTTCCTGTGGCCGTCCCCGCTGCGGCTTATATAAATGCTGTTCATGCTGTGATTATACCGCGTGAGGGGCCGGGTTTCAAGTTGAAGAGAAGAAAAAATGTGGTATAATAAGGATGGAATTCCTTTGGAAGGAGAAAAGAATATGCCAAACCTTACGTCCGTCATACTCTCTTCAGGGAGCGGCTCCGGGTTTTCCGAGGCGCTCTCCGCGGTAAAGCGCTTCTGCGTGAACTACGGCTTCAGGCTCGTCGGCGCTCTTATCGTGCTCTTCGTCGGCCTGTGGCTCGCCGGGCTCATAGTCAGGCTGATGCGCAAGTCCCGCTGGTTTGGCCGCATAGACCGCGACGTGCAGGGCTTTGCCGCAAGCGCGGTGAAGGCGCTGCTGTACGTGCTCGTGACAGTCACCGCCATAGCCATAATGGGCGTGCCCATGGCCTCCATCGTCGCCGTGATAGCAAGCTGCGGCGTGGCGATAGGCCTTGCGCTGCAGGGGAGCCTTTCGAACCTTGCCGGCGGGCTCATGCTGATACTCTTCAAGCCCTTCCACGTGGGCGATTACATCTCGGCCAACGGTCACGAGGGCACAGTGGAGGAGATAGGCATATTCGCCACCAAGCTCGTGACCATAGACAACCGCCGCGTCGTGCTGCCCAACGCGCAGCTTTCCAATTCCACCCTCGTAAATTCCACGAGCTTTGACGTGCGCCGCGTGGATCACGTTTTCAGGGCGGATATCGAGGCCGACAGCGAGCGGGTGATAGGCGTGCTCCGCTCCATGGCGGAGGCGCAGGAGAAGCGGCTTCCCGACCGCGAGCCGGAGGTGCGCTTCGACTCCTTCGGCGACGGCTTCGCCAAGTACCACGTCAGGGTGTGGTGCAGGACCGAGGATTACTGGGAGCTCTATTACGCCCTGCTCGAGGCCGGCAAAAAGGCGCTCGAGGCAAACGGCATAAAGATCCCCGTACCGCAGGTGGAGGTGCACGGGAAGTAATCAAAGGGGAGCTTCGCGCATACAGTTTCCGCATGGAGCTCTTCAAAACGGCAATGGCTTATCTCATGCTCGGCGCGGGCGCGTTTTTAACGGCCCGGCTGGGCTTTTTTCAGTTCACGCACCTGATCCCCGCGCTGCGGGCGCCCTTTCTGCGCGGCAAAAAAAGGGGCGGCGGAGTGACGGCTTTTCAGGCCATGGCGACGGCGCTCGGCGGCTCCATAGGCACTGCGAACATAGCCGGGGTCGCGGGAGCCATACTGCTTGCGGGGCCGGGAGCGGTGTTCTGGATGTGGATCGCGGGGCTTCTCGGAATGGCGGCGAAGCTCGCCGAGATAGTACTTGCGGTAAAATACCGTGACTCCTCCTCCCAGCCCCCCGCGGGAGGCCCCATGCACTATATCGAGCGCGGGCTCGGCAGAAGCTTCCGCCCTCTTGCGAAGGCCTATGCGCTCTTCGGCGTGCTCGCGGGGCTTTTGGGGACTGCGCTCGTGCAGTCCAACACCATCGCGCAGGCGGCTTTCACCTCGGCGGCGGACTTCGGGCTTGAAAGCCGCGCCGCAGCGCCGCTTGCCGGGCTTTTGACCGCCGCGCTTACGGGAGCGGTGATAATGGGCGGCGCAAGGCGCATAGGGAGCTTCTCCGCAAAGGCCGTGCCGTTCATGGCGGGAGCCTACGCCCTCTGCGCCTTCGCCGTGATATTCGCGAACCTCTCCCGCCTGCCCGAGGCCTTCCGCGCGATCATCAAGGGCGCCTTCGAGCCGCGCGGGGCCTTCTGCGGGGTCTCGCTCGCCGCGCTCCGCGTGGGGGTAGCGCGCGGGGTCTATTCCAACGAGGCGGGGGTCGGCTCCGCAGCGATAGCGCACGCGGGCTCTAATGAGACGGATCCCGTGAAGCAGGGCTTGCTCGGCATATTCGAGGTGTTCGCGGACACCATCGTGACCTGCACCCTGACGGCGCTCGTGATATTGACGAGCGGCGTCCCGCTTTCGGGCTCGGGCATGGAGCTTGCGGGAAGCGCCTTCGCCTCGGTCTTCGGCGCAGGGGGAGCGGGGCTCCTTCTTTCCATCGCCGTGCTGCTCTTCGCCTTCACCTCGCTCATCGGCTGGGACCTCTATTACGAGCGCTGCGCGGAATACCTTTTCGGCCCGCGCCCCATGCCCTGCCTGCGGCTGCTGTTCCTTTTATGCATACCCATAGGCGCTGTAACGGAGGCGGGGCTCGCGTGGATGCTCGGCGAGCTCATGAATTACCTTATGGCGCTGCCGAATATCATCGCGCTCGCGCTGCTCTCGGGCGAGGTCAAAAAGCTCGTGCGGGAATACGGAAGGTTTGAGGGCGCGGGAAAAGCCCTGCGCAAAAAGCCCAAAACCCGCGATTGAAAAAGCCCTGCAAAGCGGTTATAATATAGAAGGTGAAGTTTAGCTTCGCATTGAATCGATCTATTGAGAGGGATCATGGCAAACAAGGTCAACGGAGAACTGAACGGAATAAGGTCTGCGACGCTGGAGGCGATACGCGCGCTCTATGATATCCGCATGGGGCAGGATGAATACGCCTCATGGGAGCTCATCAGCCAAATGGCGTTTCTCACGGGCGAGATAGGCCGCGAGATATCCGTCTATATAGCGCGCGACGGGCGCATAGTCGACGTTTCGGTCGGCAGCGACAGCAAGGTGGAGATGCCCAATATCCGCCTCGTGCGCAACGAGGATCGTCTCTGCGGCGTGCGCTGTCTGCACACGCACCCCAACGGCGACGGCCGCCCCTCGGGGGTGGATCTGGGCACGATGCGCTCCATGCAGCTCGATTCGATGGCGAGCGTGGGCGTCACGGACGGCAAGCCCACTCAGCTTTACGCCTGCTTCATTGGCGAAAAGACCGAGGACGGCCCGCGCGAGGCGCTGATTTTCGGCCCGCTCCGCCCCTACAAGCTGCCCCAGCGCGCGCTCATAAACGAGATCTATATCTCCGACGACCGCTTCCGCTCCGTCACCAAGGAGGTGCGCGAGGCGGAGCCGGAGAAGGCGATACTCGTCGGCATAGACAGCGGCGAGGGCTACGACACCGTTTCCGAGCTTGCGGAGCTTGCAAAGACCGCGGGCGCGGAGGTGGTGGGCCGGGTGGAGCTTAAAAAGCGCCCCATTGACAACGCCACCTACGTCGGCAGCGGCAAGGCGGAGGAGCTTTCGCTCATGGGCAGCGAAAAGAACGCCGACCTCTTCATTTTCGACGACGAGCTTTCCGCAGTGCAGCAGCGCAATCTCGAGGAGATACTGGGCGCCTCGGTCATCGACCGCACGACGCTGATACTCGACATATTCGCCTCCCGCGCGCAGAGCCGCGAGGGCAAGCTGCAGGTGGAGCTGGCGCAGCTATCCTACAGGCTGCCGAGGCTTTTGGGCCAGGGCCAGATACTCTCGCGCCTCGGCGGCGGCATTGGCACGAGGGGCCCCGGCGAAAAGAAGCTGGAGATAGACCGCAGGCGCATACGCCGCAGGATATACGAGCTCGAGGAGGAATTGAGCTCCATCGACCGCCAGCGCGAGCTGCGCTCATCGGGCAGGCGCGCGGGCAACACGCCCCTTGTCGCCCTCGTGGGCTACACGAACGCGGGCAAGAGCACGCTTTTGAACCGGCTCTCGGACGCGGGGGTATTGGCCGAGGACAAGCTCTTTGCGACCCTCGATCCCGTCGTCCGCAAAATAGAGCTCCCCGCGGGCACCGAGGTGATACTCTCGGACACCGTCGGATTCATCAACAAGCTCCCGCACGACCTCATAAAGGCCTTCCGCTCGACTCTCGAGGAGGTCTCGCAGGCGGACGTGATACTGCATATCGTGGACGTCTCCTCCGATTTTTACGAGACGCAGATGCGCGTCGTGGAGGAGGTATTGGCGGAGCTGAACGCGGGCTCCACCCCCCGCATAGACGTATTCAACAAATGCGATCTGCTGCCCGAATTCCCCGCGCAGCAGGCCGCGCGCGGCGAGCGCAGGCGCGTTTTCATAAGCGCAAGGGACGGCAAGGGCGTCGATTGCCTGCTTGATTCCGTAGAGGAGCTTTTGAATTCCCGCAGGCAGGAGATCGACCTCGTCATACCCTACAGCAGATACGAGGCGGTCAGCTTCATATACAAGGTCGGCGCCGTGCTCGAGGAGGAGCACACCGCCGAGGGCACGCATATAAGGGCGTACCTCGACGCGCAGGATCACGGACAGCTCAAAAAGCTGCTCGCGGAATAACAGGAGAAAAGAAATGCAGACTAAGATAATCACCATCGAGGGCATCGACGGCAGCGGCAAGACAGTGCAGTTTAACAGGCTCTATGATAACCTCACTGCTTTGGGCTACAGCGTGGACACCAAATCCTTCCCCGTCTACGAGTCCTATTTCGGTTCGCAGGTGGGCAGGTTCCTGACCGGCGAGGAGGGCGTTTTCGCAACGGACGTGGATCAGAAGAGCATGGCGCTCTGGTTCGCTCTCGACCGCTTCGACGCCTTCCGCAACTGGCGCGACGGCGAATACGATTTCCTCATAATAAACCGCTACGTGCTCTCGAACGCCGTTTACCAGAGCATACGCGACCGCGACCTCGATAAGCCGGACATAATCGACTGGGTGTTCGAGCTCGAATACGAGCGTCTCGGCCTCCCCCGCCCCACTCTCGACCTCTTTTTCGACGTGAATCCGGAGAGCGCGGGCAGGAACGTGGACAAGAAGGGCTTCCGCGAATACGTCGGCGGCGAAAAGCGCGACGTTTACGAGAGGAGCATGGGCATACAGGAGCGCGCGCGGAATATGTACGTCAGGGCTTCGCAAAGGTACGACGGCGTCTGCATCATTAACTGCATGGACGGGGCGAGGCTCCGCACTCCCGATGAGATCGCGGGCGACGTGACGGAGCTGCTCCTTTCACGCGGCATAATTGAAAAAAGATAAACGATACAAGGAGTTTTTTTAGAAATGAACACGAGGATACTCGGGCACAGGGGCGCCTCCGCATACGCCCCCGAAAACACGCTTCCCGCCTTCGCTCTGGCGCTTGAGCAGGGCGCGGACGGAGTCGAACTGGACGTGCATCTTTCAAAGGACGGCGAGCTCGTGGTAATGCACGACGAGCGCGTCGACCGGACCACCAACGCGAAGGGCTTTATTAAGGACATGACCCTTGCCGAGCTCCGCTCGCTCGACGCCTCCTGCGGCATGCCCGAATACCGCGGAGTCGGCATACCCACGTTGAGCGAGGTCTACGGCCTCTTTCAGGGCTCCGACAAGCTCATAAACGTCGAGATAAAGACGGACATTTTCGATTATCCCGGCATATGCGACAAGCTCCTCGCGCTGGAGGACGGCATGGGCATGAACGGCAGGATAATCTATTCCTCGTTCAATCATTACACGATCTGCGAGCTTTTATCCAAGCGCCCCTCCGCGAAGGCCGGCCTGCTCTACATGAGCATTTTCGCCGCCCCCTGGAATTACGCGCTGAATCTTAAGGCCTCCTGCCTGCATCCGCATTTCATCACCCTCTCCAAGACCCCCGATATGGCCGCGGAGTGCCGCCGTCTCGGCATTGAGACGAACGTCTGGACCGTGAACGAATCCGAGTGGATGGAGCGCCTGGCGAAGATGGGCGTGACGAGCATAATCACCAATAAGCCGGACCTGGCGCAGACGGTCATATTCGGCAAATAAGGAGCGGGCCATGAAGCTTTGGGGAAGAATAAGGAAGGATAACGAGACCGCAGCTTCGCAGACGGTGGTCGTGCACGCCAAGTCCGCCTATGAGGTGGAGGATTGGAGCGAGCCCTTTGCCAAGCTCTGCCACGACCTTGACATTGCGCGGCCGGTGATACTCAAAAAGCATATCCGCGACCTCGAGCGCTTCGGCCACGCCGTGTTCCTGCCCTCCGATTTCCTCGAAAGCGTGGATTTCGACAGATTCGAAGCCGAGATATTCTGAAAATCTTTATGAAACGCAAAAGGCGCCGGGATGGATCGAACCGTCCGGCGCCTTTATCATGCTTTTGTCATTCGGTCTCCGGCCTCAGCGGCAGCACGCCTATCTCCATATCGAATTCGAACGTGAAGTCGCGGTCGGTCAGGGTCATATCGGTCAGTATCCTTGCGAGCACTACCGTTTCGCCCGGGCGCAGCGTCAAAAGATAGTTGCCGTCGCGCATCTGCAGGCGGGACCTTGCGATCTCCCTGCCGGAGTCGTCGTGATAGACGACATCTATCGCGCAGATTATAGGGGTCGGGTAATCGTTGCGGACGACGCCGTCGAGATATGTGTCCGCCTCCTCCTCGTACACAAGTATGTTGAGGAAGGTGAGGTAGCGGATGAAATGCTCCGGACCGCCTATGAGCTCGCCCTTCGCGTCGTACTCGCCGCCCTCCGTCGGCGCGGGGGTGAAGTCGCCCTCGTCCATGGGCACGGGGGTCACGGTATCCGGCCTCCTCGTAGGCCCGGGAGTCGTTTCGGGATGCAGCACGGGCGCTTTATTCACGCACCCGGCGAGGCACAGCGCCGCCGCGAGCAGTATGGCTCCAAGCTTGAATTTTCCTTTGATACCCGGCATTATTCCTTCACTTCGTCGGCTGCTTCCGCGGCCTCTTCGGCGGCTTCTTCCGCTTCTTCGGCGGTCTCTTCGGCGGCTTCTTCCGCTTCTTCGGCGGTCTCTTCGGCGGCCTCGGCCCTTTCGGGCGTGCCGTCCGCATTGACCTCCTCCGTCCTCTCCAGAGGAGCAGGGCCGAAATAGGCGTCCTCATAGGGCATCACTATCCTGCCCTTTTTCTTTTCCGCCAGCGCCCTTATCACGATGAGCACGACCGATATCGCGGCCAGAGCGATGGAGAGCGCCTGCGAAACGCGCACGCTGCCCCACATGAGGCTGTCGGTGCGAAGGGGCTCGACTATGGCGCGCTCGACGCCGTACATGATAAGATAAGCGAGGGTGATGTCGCCGCGATGCTTCACGCGCCTGCGGAGTATGAACCAGAGCACTATGAATATTATGAAGCACCAGCAGGATTCATAGAAGAATGTGGCGTAATGGATATTGCCCATCCTCGAGGGCAGATCCGCACAGCAGGACTGATAGCATTCGTCGATCTTTACGGCGAGCGGGAAATAGGGCGGGAAGCCCTCGGAGATCACCCTGCCGTAAGCCTCCTGATTGAAGAAATTCCCCCAGCGGCCGATCGCCTGCCCCAGCGCTATGGTGGGTATGACGAGATCGAGCAGGGTCAGGAAGCGTATCTTCTTTACGCGGGAATAGATGAGGAGCGCAATGACGGCTCCCAGTATCGCGCCGTATATGGCGAGGCCTCCGTCGCGCACGTTTATGACGCCGAGCAGCACCTCCTTGAAGGTCATGCCGGGCTTCACGAAGGAGCCGAGAGCGAATACGACGTAATAGAGCCTCGCGAATATCGCGCCAAGAGGCACGCCTATTATCACGAGATCTATTACGCAGTCCTTATGGAAATGCCTGCGCTTCGCCTCATGCGAGCAGAGGATATAGGCTATCAGTATGCTGAGCACTATCAGCGCTCCGTACCAATAGATCTGCAGCCAATCGAGCCCGAATTTCGAGCCGTCGATAAGCAGCCTGGAGGGATTGGTCATGGTGTTGCCCCCTTTGATTTATTCTGTAACGGTAAAGCCGAAACGCCCGTTCAGGCATTTCCCGTCTGTTTCCACAATAATGTAAACGGTCCGCGCGCTTTCAAGCTCAAGCTCAAGCGCGTTGTCAAAAACGTCCCCGGAGACGGGGGAGAACATAAGCTGTTTTGTTCCGACAGCGTCGATCCAAACAGAGGCGCTGCCCGTTTCAAGCTCCGCCTCGTATTTTATGGTGGAGTCCTTCTCGGCCTTCAGCTTAAAAACCATTTGCCCCTCGAACTCCATGAAACTCATTTGAGCGTTCTTTGCGGTGTTCGTGTGGACAAAGGCAACCGCCCTATAATGCGAGCTGTATGGAACGCAGCCCGCAAATGCCGAAAACACGAATACCGCCGCAATGAGCAGTGCAGCGCACCGGATTATGCCCGCTTTCTTCATTCAGTCCCCTTACAATCAGCCGCCCCATTATCTTCTCAAAAGCTAATGGGGCAGCTTGATCCGTTATTTATCGAAACCGTTTTTTTCAAGGAAAGCGGCAAAAACCCTGTCAAGCAGTTCCGCGTCGTCAAAGCCCTCAAGCTCGCCCTCCTCGTTTTCAAGGAGTATTATCGCCTCGGGCTCGGAGCTGTCGTCGTCGATGGGAAGGAGCACGCTGAACATGCGCCCCTCAAGCTCTATGCGGTCAAGAAGCTCGCACTCGATCTCGCTGCCTTCCTCATCGGTGAGCAGTACTGTAAAATCGCCGTCGTTCATGATCCGGTCGGGGCTCAAGCCTTGCCGTCGCAGCCCAGCACGTCCACGATCTTGTGCTTTACGAGCTCCTTGATGGCGGCCCTGGCGGGCTTCAAATACTGGCGGGGATCGAAGTGATCGGGATGCTCTGCAAAATACTTGCGGATATTGGCGGTCATGGCAAGACGCAGATCGGAGTCGATATTGATCTTGCAGACGCTCATCGCGGCGGCCTTCCTGAGCTGCTCCTCGGGGATGCCGACGGCGTCGGGCATATTGCCGCCGTTTTCATTGATCATCTTGACGAACTCCTGCGGAACGGAGCTGGAGCCGTGCAGAACGATGGGGAAGCCGGGCAGACGCTTCTGGACCTCCTCGAGCACGTCGAAACGAAGGGGCGGGGGTACGAGTATGCCCTGCTCGTTCCTGGTGCACTGAGCGGCGGTGAACTTATACGCGCCGTGGCTGGTGCCGATGGCGATGGCGAGGGAGTCACAGCCGGTCTTCTCGACGAATTCCTGGACCTCCTCGGGCCTGGTATAGGAGGAATCCTCCGCCTTTACCTTTACCTCGTCCTCAACGCCGGCAAGGGTGCCGAGCTCGGCCTCGACGACCACGCCGTGATCGTGCGCGTATTCGACGACCTTGCGGGTGATCTCGATATTTTCGGCAAAGGGCTTCGAGGAAGCATCGATCATAACGGAAGTGAAACCGCCGTCGATGCAGTTTTTGCAGAGCTCGAACGAATCGCCGTGATCGAGATGCAGAACAATGGGCAGACCGGTCTCGATAACAGCCGCCTCGACCAGCTTGATAAGATAGGTGTGATTAGCGTAAGCGCGCGCGCCCTTGGATACCTGCAGAATGAGGGGGGCGTTGAGCTCGGCAGCGGCCTCGGTGATGCCCTGCACGATCTCCATGTTGTTGACGTTGAACGCGCCTATAGCGTAACCGCCGTCATAAGCCTTTTTGAACATCTCGGTGCTTGTAACAAGTGCCATTGGATCTATCCTCCGTTATTTGTATTTCGGGAATCTCCCGTATCCATTATAAACCCAAATCCGGAATTGTGCAAGGGAATAATTGTAAAACTCCCGGGAGCGGCTCCCGCCCTCATCCGCCGAAGGCGTCGACGCGGTATGCTCCCCGGTCAGCCCCGGCGCAGGCGCTTTACGTCGGCGCTTCCGACGGAGCTTCGGTCGGAGCTTCGGTAGACGCTTCCGTCGGCGCGGGCGTCGGGCCCGGAGTCGGGCTCGGAGTCGGAGTCGGCGTAGGCGTCGGCTTTTGCGTAGGCTTCGGAGTAGGCTTCGGCGTCGGCTTCGGAGTGGGTTTCGGCGTAGGCTTCGGAGTCGGCTTCGGAGTGGGTTTTGGCGAAGGGGGCTCGGTCAAAACGGGCGTCGGCAGGGGGAATCCTGCGGACGCGGGCTCGGCGTTCATGATGCGCTCATAGTATTTCCTGCCGCAGCGCAGGCGGCGCGGGTGCATCCGGTACTCGCTCTCCGCCGCGAGCTCGCGGCTCTTCTCCTCGCCGTTGAGATAATAAACGCGGTAAGTGAGGTACGTCCTGCCCGTTATAGCAGGATTATCCTCCACGCATTCCCAGGGCGGAAGGCTCTCGTCAAGCTCGTATTCGTCCTCGGAGGGGGGCTTCTCAAGGCTCAGCTCGGTCTCGATCTCGATGTCGTAGGGCGTCTCCCGCGTGCCCCAGATCTCACAGCGGCAGGTCTTGGCGTCGCTGTCCGCCCACGCAAAAACGAAAGCGGGAAAGGGCGTGTCGTTCTTCCACGTGAAATCTATCGAGCCCGTGTCCACCGTCGCGTCACGCCCCGGATCGCAGTAGGCGACGGGACGCGAATGCGCCTGACGGTAAATGACCGCCATATCCGCATACAGCACGGCGTTGAAAAGCGTGCTCGTGACCTGACAGACGCCTCCCCCGGGCTGATCCTCCGTGCCCGCTCCGCCCTCGGTGATGCCCGGCGCGTCCCGCCAGCCCGTCTCACGGGTGCGGGGGCCCAAAGCCTCGTTGCAGGAGAATGCGCCGTAGGCCGCGACGACCGAGCCGTTTATGAGCTCCGCCGCCTTTTTGATATTGTACACCCTGTTCGCCTCCCCGAGCGAGCCCTTCGAGAAAGAGGTCTCGAATGCGCCGAGGAGCTTCGGCAGCTCCTCCCCGCCCCCGCCCGCGGGCAGCGTTATTATGGGCGCCTCTATCCGCGTCCGCCCCTCCTCTATGAGCTTTACGCAGGCCTCTATATCGAGCTTTCTTCCGTCCCTTCCGCCGGAAAGCCAAAACCTTTCCCCCGCGGGGCAGCGGCTCTTGTCGAACTCGACGGCGGGAGGCACGGGCTCCTCGTCGATGCTTTCCGCAAGCTTTACGAGCGTCTGCCGCGCCCTGTATGCCGAGGGCCTTGCGCGCAGCTCACAGCTCCCGCCCCTTTTTGCGGCGGAGAGCGCCTGATCTATATCGGTATCGGCTCCAAGCTCCTCCGCGGTCAGCACGAATTCCCGCCCGTCCTCGCCCGGCACGATAAGAGTGCATGAGAAGCCCTCGAGCAATTCCCGCACGGCCCCGGCGAGCTTCTCCCGCGCGGCGGGCTCGTCCAGCCCTCCTATATCCACTCCGTTCACCTCCGTGCCCTCCGGGTACGCGCGCCCTTTCGCCTTGACGAGCGATATCTCGCCCCCTATCACCGCCGCCGCCGCGCCGAGGGCGAGCAGAGTCACGACGATCGCAAAGACCGTCAGCGCGCTCCGAAGCCTTTCCTCCGAGCTCTTCCATTTGCCGAATCTGGCCATATACGCTTTCGTCTCCTTTCCGTTTCGGTCAACTATAAAGCCTCCCCCCTGTGGTGAAGGTGTCATTTCGACCACAGGGAGAAATGACAGATGAGTGGTATATACTTCTTACGGAATTCCCAATAGGGAATTCCAACTGTTAAGCCTTCCCCCGGGCGGGGCGCGCAGCGTTAAGAAGAGGCAACGGTGTTGCGTCTT
>CAMZFO010000051.1 GCA_947306125.1 uncultured Clostridia bacterium
CCTCCTTGCCGAGATAAACCTTAATTGCCGATAGGCATTGGCTTAAAAATCAAACGCAAGTATTTTACCACACCCCGAATCAAAATGCAAGCATATTTTTAGAAAAAATAAGCATATATAATACTGTTGCATTAAAAAGGAGGAGATACCCAATGACTAAACGCAAATTATCCCCTGCGGCGGCGTATGCGATAGGCATAGGCTCGGCGATTGCGGTCGGCGCTCTCTCGGGTCTGGCGAGCATGAACGGCATGAAGGAGTTCGCAGAGCTAAAGCAGCCGCCCCTTTCGCCGCCCGGATGGCTGTTCCCGGTAGTATGGACGGCGCTCTACACCCTGATGGGCATATCGGCGGCGCGGGTGTATCTTGAAGGCGGAGAGGAAGACAGGCCGGCGCTGATCGTTTATGCCGTGCAGCTTATCGTCAACGCCCTGTGGACGCCGATATTCTTCGCGCTTGAATTAAGGCTCGTCGCGTTCGTCTGGCTGCTCATACTGATAGGGCTCGTGATCTATATGATCACGCGGTTCAGGAGGGTCGATAAGGCCGCGGCATACCTGCAGATACCCTATATAATATGGCTCGCATTCGCGGCGTATCTGAATTTCGGAGTGTTCCTGCTGAACAGATGACAGGGTGCTATAAAGCCCCGAGGCATTCGGCCTCGGGGCTTTTGATCATGTCTTACACCAGCAGTATCAGCTTATCTCCGTCCGAGAAAGGCTCCCCGATATCCGGATTCAGCTTACGCACGCTTTCGCACGGCACCGAATACCGCTTTGCAATATCGAACACGCAGTCCCCTTCCGAAGCGAAGCATATTATGAGCCCGCTCCGGGTCTCCTTCTTTTCGCTCTCGGCAAGCCCGACCACCACGCTCTGCTCCTCCGCGTCGTAAAGCTCCGCGTTCAGCAGCAGGCTGTACTGCACCTGGAAGCTTCGCTCCACGGCAGACGTTATGGAGCCGAGGCAGCTCGCCTCGATCTTAGGCGCGTTTACCCGCGCTTCGCAATCGAGCCGCACCTCGAAAGGCACATCCTCAGTAAAGCTGTAGATCCTGCCCGCCGTGCTCTCATAGGTAATCCCGGTCGTTATTATGCCGCTCACGTCGACTCCGTCGTTCCCGGGCACGGCTTCGGTGATCAGCGCGCGGGCGGTCATGAAGAGGGGCGCGCCAATCTCCGCCGAGCCGTCCGGCAGGGGGACGCTCTCCTTTATGTTCGTCTGCATGCTCTGCGAACCCATGGCGTTTATCAGCGTGACCTCCTCCTTCAGGCAGTCGAAGCCGATGCCGGGGGAGAATATGTCTACGGGAAGCTCGAGCTCGGTTGCGCCGATGCGGTAAAGCGTGAACGTGACCTCCGCCTCCATCGAGATCAAGCCGAACTCCTCGCCTAAAGAGCGCAGATAGACCGATCCGAGCGACGGGGTGCAGAATATCCGGTCGGCGAGCGCGTTTACGGCGATCCTCTCGCGGAAAGGGACCTGCCTTATAAGCTGGCTTATACGCCCGTCGGCGTCCGCCGTGACAGCCGAAACGGTGATGGTGCCGCTCACGCACGCCGTCCCCTGCTCGGCGGTGACGTCCCTGACCATCACCTGACCCTCGCAGGAGATGACATCGGAGACGTTTTCGGCCGCTATCTCCTCGCGCATACGCAGGGTATCCTGCCCGATCCTCTGTCTGCGGCTGTGCGAGCAGGACGCCGTTTTCACCTCAAGATCGTCCGCGCCGGAGACTCCCGCCGTCACCTTGAGCGGCACCGACGATATCACGCGCAGCTCTATGTCGACGCCTGCGCTGAGCTCCGCTCCCGAGGGCGAGGGCTCGGCGGTCATACTCTGTATGCAGGGCAGCACTTCCGCCGTCATGCCCGACGCGGCGCCCTCGACGGCGACCCTATGGGAAAAACCGGCGGAGGATTCATAGGCGAAGGGCTTTGCGTTTTCGTCGACAGCCGTGAGCGAGGTGAGTATGCGCCCCTCGAGCCGCACTTCGCCCGTATCCACGACCGCGGCGTCTATTACGACCCTTGCCGTGCAGCCCGCGATGCTGAGCGGCCTCCTCCCGTCGGGGGAGGGCAGCTCTCCCGCGATCCTTACCTGCTCGACAGATCTTGCTATCAGCCTTTCGGCATCCAATTCCTTCCAGATCAGTTCCATAATAAACTCCTTTTTAAGATGTGCTCATTCGATTCTATTTAGACGCGGCATAAAAAATGATACGTCTATGCAAAACGGGAAAATGATGGTATAATAATACAATGAGTTCTATTGTACGGAGGTCTATAAGATGAAATGGCTCGAGATAACGGTCTCCACCACCGACGAGGGCACTGAGATAGTCAGCGCAAGGCTTTCCATGCTCGGCATAAACGAGGTCAGCGTCGTGCAGGGGCACGAGGCTGTTGAGCGCATAATGAGCGACGCGGTGAAGTATTGGGATTATGCGGACGACGCCGCGCTCAACGAGCAGCCCGCAGTCCGGGCTTATCTTGCCGACCTTCCCGAAAACGAGGGCGCGGCCGAAAGGGTGCGCGAGTCCATGCGCGAGCTTGCCGCGATGGAGGCGGAGATAGGCGTTCCCCTCGGCGATCTCGAGGTATCCGTAAGGGAAGTGGACGAGGAGGATTGGGCGAACAACTGGAAGGCGTATTTCAAGCCCATCAAGATAGGCGATAAGCTCATCGTCTGCCCCGCGTGGGAGGAGGTCCCCGGCGGCACCGCCCGATCGGTGCTTCGCATCGACCCCGGCATGGCGTTCGGCACGGGCGCCCATCACACGACGAGGATGTGCCTCGAGCTGCTTGAAAAGCATATAAAGGGCGGGGAAACGGTAGCCGATATCGGCTGCGGCAGCGGCATACTCTCCGCAGCCGCGATGCTGATGGGCGCTTCCGAGGCGGTCGCTCTGGACATAGACCCGGTAGCGGCGAGGATCGCCGCGGAGACCGCCGAAGCAAACGGCATCGACCTTATGAAATACACGGTCTATACGGGCGACATCCTCTCCGACGCGGATATCCGTCACGCCGTCGCCCGCCGCAAATACGATATAGTTCTCGCGAATATAGTCGCGAACGTCATAATAGCCCTCGCGCCGCTCGTGCCGCATCTGATGCATAAGGATTCCGTGTTCATCGCCTCCGGCATAATCGAGGACAGGCTCGACGAAGTCGTCGCCGCGCTTGAAGGCAGCGGGCTCAAGGTGAACGAGGTCAAGTCGGGCGAGGATTGGCGCGCATTGGAGGCGACCCTCAAATGAGGCGCTTCTTTGCGGAAAACATGGATCTTAACGGGGACGCCGTGTGCCTTTACGGCGACGAGGCGAGGCATATAGGCCTCGTGCTCCGCATGAAGCCGGGGGACGAGGTGCTGCTCATCGACGGCTCCGGCGCGGAATGCACCGCGGTCATAGAGTCGATCACCGAGGATTCGGTAAGGCTCGCTGTCCGCGAGCGCAGGATGAGCTCGGCGGAGCCCGAGGTCAGCGTAACGCTCTTCCAATGCCTGCCCAAGCAGGGCAAGATGGAAGTCATCATCCAGAAATGCGTGGAGCTCGGCGTAATGAAGATAGTCCCGACCGTCTCCGCAAGATGCGTCGTTAAGATGGAGGGCAAGGACAACAAGATCGCAAGGTGGAACAAGGTCTCGCAGGAGGCCGCCAAGCAATGCGGCAGGGCGGCGGTGCCGCAGGTCGCTTTTCCCACCGCGCTCGAAAAGATAGATTTTTCCGGCTTCGACACGGTGCTCATAGCCTATGAGAACGAAAGCGAAGTCACGCTCCGCTCGGTATTGACCGACGGAAGGAAAGTGAGCAATATGGCTGTCGTGATTGGCCCCGAGGGCGGCTTTGAGCCCAAGGAGGTCGGATCCGTAGCCGCAAGGGGCGGGATACCCGTGTCTTTGGGCCGCCGCATACTCCGCACCGAGACGGCGGGCATGGCTGTGCTCGCGCAGATAATGTACGAATTGGAGCAGTGATGAGGGTTTCCATAACGACCCTGGGATGCAGGGTGAACAGCTATGAATCGGACGCCATGGCGGGCATTTTGAGGAGCAGCGGCTTTGAGGTCGTTCCCGAAAACGAGCCTGCCGATATCTGCATAGTCAATACCTGCACCGTCACCAATATCGCCGACAGGAAATCCCGCCAGATGATATCAAGGTGCAGGAAGCTGAATCCTTCTTCGAAGATAATAGTCACCGGATGCTGGTCGCAGAGGGCGCCCGAAGCCGCCGCGTCCATGGAGGGCGTCGCCGCGGTGCTCGGCACGGCCGAAAAGAAGCGCATAGACGAGATATGCATGGAGCTTGCCGCCGGCTGCGAGCCGGGCGTGCTCGTGCGGGACGTGATGCACAAGAAGGATTTTGAGGAGCTCTCCGCCGCCGCAGAGGGCAGGACGAGAGCGTATCTGAAGATACAGGACGGGTGCAGCAGGTTCTGCTCCTACTGCGCCATACCCTTTGCAAGGGGCGCCGTGCGCAGCCGCAGCCTGACTTCGGTGCGGCGCGAGCTTGAAAAGCTGAACGACGCAGGATTTGCCGAGGTGGTGCTCACGGGCATACACCTGACCGATTACGGCAGGGATATAGGCGGAGTCGATCTTGCCGACGCGATAGCCGAGGCAAAGGGGCTCGATTCCATAAAGCGCATCCGCCTGGGCTCGCTCGAGCCGCACGGCCTCACGGACGGCATGATCGCGCGCATCACCTCCGATCCCAAGGTCTGCCGCCAGTTCCATCTTTCGCTGCAGAGCGGCAGCACGACTGTGCTGGAACGTATGAGGAGGGGCTATACGGCGGATGAATACGCCGAAATAGTCGATAAGATAAGGTCAGCTTACGGCGAAGATTCGGGCAGAGTGGCGATCACGACGGATATCATCGCGGGCTTTGCCGGGGAGACCCTTGAGGAGCACCGCGAGACGATGGGATTCATGGAGCGCATACGCTTTGCAAGGGTGCACGTGTTCCCGTATTCGCGCCGCAGCGGCACTCTTGCCGACCGGATGCCCGGTCAGCTCACCAACGCCGAAAAGGCCGCGAGGGCACAGGAGCTCATAACGCTCGGGAAAAAGCTCGAGCGGAGCTTCCTCGAGGGCTTCATAGGCCGCAGGGAGACCGTGCTGATAGAAACGAAGAGCATTGACGGGCTCTGCTCGGGCTTTACGGACAGCTACGTCCGCGTTCTGACGAAGGACGCCGAGCCGGATACGCTCGTTGAAGTTAACTTAAAATCGATCAAGGAGGATAAGAACGGTGAACTGTCTCTTTTGTCGGATAATTGCCGGTGAGATCCCCTCTTCCAAGGTGTATGAGGATGAAAGCATACTTGCCTTCCGGGATATCGATCCCCAGGCGCCGACGCATATCCTCATAATCCCCAAGGAGCACTATGATTCCGTGCTCGAAGCTCCTGCCGAGGTCATCGGCAGGATGACCGAGACGGCAAAGCAGCTCGCGGCAAGCGAAGGGCTTACCGAGAGGGGCTTCCGCCTCGTGATCAACACGGGGGAAGAGGGCGGTCAGAGCGTAAAGCATCTGCATATGCATCTGCTCGGAGGAAGAGGCTTCGGCTGGCCTCCCGGTTAGTCAACAGGGTATGGAACTAAAACAATACACAGGCATGGCCATAAACGCGCTTTCCGGCGCGCAGGCCTCTGCAAGATCCTTCGGTCACAGCTTCGTGGGCAGCGAGCATCTGCTCATGGGGCTGGTTAAGTGCGGCGATAAGACCTCCGAGGCGCTTATCTGCGCCGGCGTCACCGAAGACGCCGCGGCCCCCTATATAGATACGGTCGTAGGAGGCGGGAGGAATATCTTCACCGACAGCTTCGGCAATACCCAGACCGTCAAGCGCATACTCGAGCTTGCTCTTTACGAGGCCAAGTCGATGGGCTCCGACCTTATAGACACGAAGCACATACTGCTTTCGATCATGCGTGAGCGCGACTCAATGGGAGCGAGGATAATAGACACCCTCTGCCGCGATAAGTCCGCGCTCAAGGAGGCCGTATTGAACGACGATCCCATTCCCGCTTCGGATGAAGCCGGGCAGGATCGTTTTGACGAGCCCTCGGCGCCGGAGGTCGTGTTTGCCGAAGCCGAGCGCCCCGTTCGCCGGGTGCGCGCTCTGGGCGAAAGGAGCTCGACCCCCGTGCTCGACGCCTATTCGCGCGACGTCACCGCTCTTGCAAAAGCGGGGAAGCTCGATCCCGTGATAGGCAGGGAAAGGGAGATCGCCCGTGTATTGAGGACGCTGTGCAGGCGCAATAAAAACAACGCCGTATTGATAGGCGAGCCCGGCGTGGGCAAATCCGCCATAGTCGAGGGCATCGCCTCGCGCATTGCGGATAATGAGGCCCCCGCCGCGCTTGAAAACGCAAGGATACTCTCGCTTGATATCAGCGCGATGATAGCGGGAACTAAATACAGGGGCGAATTCGAGGAGCGCCTCAAGGCCGCCCTCGACGAGCTTGCCGCCGACCCGGATACGATACTCTTCATTGACGAGATACACACGATCGTCGGCGCGGGAGCGGGTGAAGGAAGCATAGACGCGGCAAACATAATGAAGCCCGCGCTTGCAAGGGGCGAGATACGCGTCATAGGCGCCACCACCGTAGACGAATACCGCAGGTATATCGAGAAGGATTCCGCTCTGGAGAGGCGTTTTTCGCCTATACTTGTGGAGGAGCCGAGCCCGGACGAGGCGGTCACGATACTGAAGGGCCTGAGGAGCCGCTACGAAAAGCATCACGGCACGGTCATCGAAGACGGCGCGCTTACCGCCGCTGTCGAGCTCTCCGTAAGATACATCGCGGACAGGCAGCTCCCGGATAAGGCGATAGATCTGCTCGACGAAGCCTGCGCAAGGGTGAGGCTCAAGCAATCCGAGGATAAGCCGTCGCTGAGGAAGCAGCTTGAACAGGCTGCGGAAAGCGGCGATTTTGCGCTTGCCGAAAGGCTGCGCGAGCTTGAAAAGAGCGGAGCGGAAAAGGCGGAGGTCCCGCACGTTACCTATGAGGACGTCGCCGCCGCCGTCAGCGACAGGACCGGGGCGAGCATCCATCCCGCGGATGACGGAGCTTGGCTCAACGATATCGAAGCAAGCCTTTCCGAAAGGGTATTCGGTCAGAGCGAAGCTATAAAGCGCATCTGCGCGCTGCTTCGCAGATCTGCGGCGGGACTCGGCGACCCCATAAGGCCGTATGCCTCGTTCATCCTCTGCGGCCCGTCGGATACGGGCAAAACCACTGCGATACAGCGCCTTGCAGAGGCCGCGTTCGGCGGTTCGGTCATTCGGCTGACGGGAAACGAGCTCTCGGATGATTCCTCGGCCGTTCGGCTGATAGGCGCTCCGCCGGGGTATAAGGACGCCGAGAGCGGAGGAGTGCTGACGGAATTTGTGCGGCTCCATCCCGTGTCCGTCGTGCACGTTTCGGAGGCGGAGCTTTGCTCTCCGGCGGTATTCGCGCTGTTTTCGGAAATTCTTTTAAGCGGCCGCGTTTCCGACGGAAAGGGCAGGAACGTCTCCTTCCGCAACTGCGTTATAGCGCTTACGGTCGATACCGACGGCTCAAGGAGCGTTGGCTTCGAAAGGCCGGGCGAAGCCGCCGAGGCCGCGCGCGCGGCGCGCATGCTCCCGGCTTCCGTGGTCACTGCAGCGGATGCGGTCATCCCGTTTGCGCCGCTCGGCAGGGACTCACTTGAAAGGATTGCCGAAAGCGCCTTCTCCTCGCTTGCGGAGAGGGCCCGGAAGCGTGGTATAGAGCTTACCTTCACCGACGAAGCCCTCGGCAGTATCGTCGAAGCCTGCGGGGGCTCGGCCGCCCGCATTCAGAAGCTTGCCGCTGTGGGCGTTGAGGACGCCGTGAGCACAGCTCTGCTGAACGGCGAGATAAGATCCGGCGATAAGGCCGTGTGCGGCGCTGAAGGCGGCGTCTATTACGTCAGAAAGGTCGGCGAATAATGGAAATTTTAAGATTTGCTCTCGGCGTCAGATTCGAGACGTATAACGACTCCGTGACCGAGGCGGATAAGGACGCCGTGCTCGGCGAGCTGGCTCTGGCCGTTCCCGCGTCGCTCGTGCGCGGTATGCACGTCTACGGCGGAGTTTGCCCCATCGGCGACGAATCCGGCGAAGGCATATATACGGTGGTATTCATAAACGGTCCGCTCGGGCCGATGCGCAGGCTCTACCGTATCATCGACTCCGATGCGGCGCTTAACGCTATGCTCGAGCCGAACGAGCCCTTCATACAGAACAACGTCATCCGCAATTTCAGCGGCATGGAATTCTTCGGCATAGTCGATAAGCAGGGCGTGTGCGAGGGCGGCTCCGGCAGGATGCCCGCATTCGTCCGCAAGCCTTCGGGAAGGCGCCGAGCAGACGAGATGAAGACCGTGCTTATAGCTCCCAACAGCTTCAAGGGCACGATCCCCGCGGGCACTGCGGCAAGGCATATTTCCCGCGCGCTCCGCAGGGAGCTGCCGGGGGTCAAGCTCGTTCCCGTCCCCGTCGCCGACGGCGGCGACGGCACTCTTGAAGCCATAAGGAGCGCCGTCCGCTGTACTGTCAGGACGGCGAAGGTCACAGGCCCTTACGGCGAGCCCGTTGAGGCGAAATATCTCGTGGCAGGCGGTTCGTCGGCCGTTATCGAATCCGCGCTTGCAAGCGGGCTTGCGCTCTGCGGCGAAGCCGGGCTCGATCCTCTTAAAGCGACGAGCTTCGGTACGGGCGAGCTCATCCGCCGCGCTCTGCACGAGGGCGTGCGCGAGGTGTCGGTCTGCCTCGGCGGCTCCGCGACTAACGACTGCGGTCTGGGCCTTGCGCGGGCGCTCGGGTATCGCTTCATAAAGGCCGACGGCGAAGAAGCTGAGTCGGCTTCCGAGCTTGCCGAGGTCGCGGCGATAGACGAAACGAACGCCGATCCGCTCATAAAAAAAGCGGCTTTCACAGCCGTGTGCGACGTAAAAAACCCGCTCCTCGGGCCGAACGGCGCGACCTATACCTTCGGGCCCCAAAAGGGCGCCGGAGCGGAGGCGCTCGAGCTCCTTGAAAACGGCATGGGCAATATGGCGAGGCTGCTCGATGCTTACGCCGGCAGGGCCGTATCGCAGACGGCGGGCGCGGGCTCCGCGGGGGGCATGGGCGCCATGCTTGCCGCCCTGCTGAACGCCCGTATCCGCTCGGGTGCGGAGGAGCTTTTGAGGCTTTCCGATTTCGACGAAAAGCTTCGTTCGGCGGCGTTCGTGATAACGGGCGAGGGCATGATAGACGGCACCAGCCTTGACGGCAAGGCAGTCGGCGAGATAATCGAAAGGGTCGATAAGGCGGCGGGAGGAGCGTCCCGCCCGGCCGCGGCGGTGATCGCCGGATGCGGCGGGGAAGGGGCGGAGCTCGTTGAAGCCAAATGCCGTTTCGTCGAATACTGCGGCCGCGAGGAAGAACCGCTTAAGGCCTTTGACGCGGCGGCGCGCAGGCTGGCGGAGGATATCGCGTCGGAAATAAAATGATACGACTTGAATAAAAAAGCTCCCTGCGGAAATATCCGCGGGGAGCTTTGCCGTTATGCTATTCCTTCGGCTTTGCGTTTTTCAGCTCTCTGAGCTTGCCGTTGTAGATCGATCTCCTGCCGTTCAAAAGATCCGCCGCCGGCCTTTCTATCAGATACGTGGCGAGTATCGCCGCGCCGAAGGCGAAAAGGGTGATGATGAGCGCATAGCTCGCGCTCCATGCCCTGCCGACCTCGTTGCCCCACTGATTGGGAGGCACGTCGCCCTCCCAGGGGGGTATGCGCCACTCGTTTTTAAGCTTGACGCAGAGCCACTGGTGCCAGATATAGAGATTGTAAGATATGCCCGAGAGGAAGCGCATGAGCCTGTTGGAGAACAGGAAGCGGAACCAGCCGGAGGAGAAGGCCGCCGACAGTATGACCGCCATGAAAACGAGCGCAAGCCGCAGCCTCTTGGTCATCTGCCATTCCTGCGCGAGAGAAAGATCGAGATCGGAGCATTCCTTGACCATACGGACCATAAGCCAGATCGCGCCAATGCAGACTATGTTGAACAGGATACCCGTCCAGACCTTCCGCTTCATCTTTGAGGCGGCGGCAACGTAAACGAGAGCTCCCAAAAGACCCACCGCGTAAGTCCCGAAGAAGGCGGGGAGCTGATTTATCACCATCGCAAGATACGAGGATCTTATGCCCGAGCCGACGAAAGCGAAAGCGGAATCGACTGCGTTTGAAAGCGCGCTCCCGCTGCGCAGGACGTAAAGGTGTATGTAGATATGGGACGCTCCGACGAGCAAGACCGCGAGCAAAGCCGAACGGATGAGGGAGCCACGGGCGTTTTTCTCATTTTTCCAGCGCTTTATAAAGCACGCGAAGGCGGGGAAAAGTACGTAGAACCACACCTCCACCGCGAGCGTCCAAAGCACGACGTTCAGCTTGGTCATTAAATACGTCCTGACAGTCCATGTGTGCATGAAGAAAAGGTGCAGCAAAAGGTCCTGCAAAGCAGCGCCCGCGACCACGGGCTTGCCGTAGCCGCCCATTGCGAGCTCGTAAACGAATATCGCTATGACGCAGAAAAGATAGCTCGGCAGTATCCTTACCGCACGCTTCTTGAAGTAGCTCTTCCATGACGACAGGGGCTCGCCGGAGAGTATGTTCCTTGCGACCGGCAGGAACAGCAGGAAGCCGCTGATGAGTATCATCATGTCCACGAAGAGATACCCGACCTTGGCAAAGGGCGTGAAATTGATCTGGGTGATCCCGATAAAGGAGAGGAACGGGGTCTTTATTACGGGGAATATCCATGTCTGCTGCCAGAAATGGAATATCAGAACGATAATGACGCTTATCACCCTGATCCCGTCGAGCACGTCGACGTATTTGGTTGAGATCTCGTTTTGCTTTTTCATACTGTTCTGTTAACGCTCCGTATCAGCTTAGTGCGATTATGTTGTAGATGGCGGCTATATCACTTATGTTGATAATGCCGCTCGCATTCGCGTCGGCATTCAGCCAGCCCTGCTCGGTGATAAGCGGGTTTTCGCCGTTGAGATACATGGAAAGCATGGATATGTCGGCGTAAGAAACGTCGCCGCTGCAGTCGACGTCCCCCGCGAGCCCGGTGAGACCGCCGGTGACGTCTATCCGCCCGTTTTGCGCCGTGAACGGGATCTGTATCACGGTCCCGTCAAACTCGTCGAAGGTGAACTGCCTTACGTCAAGCATCAGCGGGATGGAGGAGCCCGGCCGGGCGTTGGGCGAAACGGTGAATCTCACGGTGAAGAGCACGCCCGAAGCGGAGAAGCTGGAATCCAAATTGTATGTGATCGCGGTAAAAACGATCATCGACGGGTCCTGCAGATTGGTCATAGCCATTCCGCCGGAAGAGGTGATGTCCGTCCAGACCTCTCCCTGCGTCAATCCGCCTGTCCTTGTGAGCAAAGCGGGATCGTAATGGATCGCCAGCGTCAGCGCGGTCGCCGTATAATCCCCGTGTATCTCCAGCGAGACGGAGACCTCCTCGCCGGGCTCGGCTTCCGCCGAACCTATCGAGATCGTTACAGGCGCGCCGTGCGCCGTGACGGCGGAGGCAGAGCCGATACAGAAAAGTATGGCGGCAGCGAGTATAAGGGCACATGATCTTTTCATTTGGATACCTCCGCATTGTTTATAGTAAAATCAATTATATCATATCAATGCCCGGATTAATATAGCTTTTGACACTTTTCTGCCTGAATTTATCGCATTTTACGCCAAAAAAGGCACAGCCTTTCGATCGGCTGTGCCCTGATGAAGCTTTTGCTGCGGTATCAGCTGTGGGAAATGATGTAGTAGATGGCGGATATATCGCGGATATCCACGACGCCGTCCTCGTTCGCGTCGGCATTGATCATGCCCTGCTCGGATATGGAGGGATTCTCGCCGTTCAGATACATGGAGAGCAGACTGACGTCGGCCATGGTCACCACGCCGTTGCAGTCGACGTCGCCGAGAAGGTTCTGCGGCTCGTCAACGTGCTTCTTTACGTGCAGAGCGGGCAGGTCGTTGTTGTCGGGATCGGGAGCGGTCGCAAAGTTGCCGTTCTCAAAGCTGCCGACGAGCACGTCGAGCCCTTCGCCGAGGCTCGAGAAGCCCTCGGTCTTGCAGTATTCGACCACGGTAAGCGGCCACTTGGTGGTTGTGAAATAGACCTCCTCAACGTCGCCCTCGATATGCAGATCGTTGCAGTAAACCAGCGCGTAGCCTTCATAACTGGAGGCGACGGGGGTGGAGACGACGTTCACTCTGCCGCCTTCGATCCTGAGGGAGAGGTAGGAATAGATGCTGTAGGAGCCGCCGGTGATGTTGACGTCACTGTTGCCGGTGATCATGATCCTGCCGAATATGGACTCAAGGCCCTTCGCATACTGCCAGCCGCAGGAATCGGCGGGCGGATAGTGGGTGATATTGACGGTGCTGTTTTCAATGAGGATCACGTCCGCGGTGCTCTCGGAAACGCCGCCAATGGGGGTGTAGCCCTGAGAATGGATGCCGCATTTGCCGGCGTAGGTATTGACGGTCGAATTGCGGATCGTGACGCTGTTGGTGACGTCGATGCAGGGCTTGTTGGAGAAGGCGGTGTGGGAGTTGCGCTCGTAGTTGTAGCAGTTGACGGTGAGGCCGTCGATAACGAGGCACTCGCTGTTGTCGTTGACGCCGCCGCCGGGAACGATTATGTTGCTGCCCTGATACGTGTCGGCGTAAAGGTTCAGCGAGCCGTCGCCGTCGATATGCAGATAACCGTCGTAGGAGCCGCTGATGACGTTATAAGTCTCGCCCATGCAGGCGTTGTCGATGTAGCAGTCGCCGTGGACGACGATGTGAGTGTTGGCGGGAACGAGTACGGGCGCGCTGTGCGCGGAAGCGGAGCCGTAGGAATCGAGTGTGAGCAGAGGATTGCCGTTATCTCCGTTGGGACTGTAATACCAGCCCTCGGCCTCGGAGTAGGTGTAGTTCCTCATGTTGGTGGTATCCAGAAGAGTGGTCCTCGCCTTGTTCGACTTCATGCCGGCGGCATGCACGCCGAAAAGGGGAAGCACCATCAGAACAGCACAGATGACAGCAATAATTTTTTTCATAGTTTTCAGCCTCCGTTTGATACTATAATTATACCTCAATTTGTTCCCGTGTCAATGTTTTTTAAAAAAGAAAACATATGGGGAACGGGTTTTTCTTTGCTGCGGGCTGCGGGTTTTTCACGCAAAAAAACACGGTGCAGGACCGCACCGTCAGACCGCTGACAAACCTCTGTCAGCGGTCATTTTTTGTGTAAAGAGCTGGAA
>CAMZFO010000052.1 GCA_947306125.1 uncultured Clostridia bacterium
GCGTGCGGAAGCTGTCCAGAATGTCGAATATCTCGCGGCGGCAGCGGAGCGCCTTCAAAATGTTCTCCGTGTACTTGCCGCTCTCGTACATCTCGGCCTGATGGCGGTAATCCATCTCTATCCCGAAGCCGCGCATGGCGGGCTCGAACTCCTTCTCGAAATGCTCGGCGTAGCTGGCGCAGCCGTCGCCGAAGGGGTTGGGGACCTTGGTGTAGGGGCAGCCGATGTACTTCTCATAGCCATCGGCTATCGCGGCGACGTTCGCGGGGACCTTGCGCATGCGGTCATACTCGTCCCAGGAGAAGAGCATTTTCGCCTTTTTGCCCATTTTGCGGAGAGCCTTGACAACGAAATAGCTCGTCGCCACGTCTCTGAAATTGCCGATGTGCACGCTGCCGGAGGGGCTTATGCCCGCGGCGCAGACGTACTCATCCTTATCGGGACGGCGCTCGATGATCTTCTTTGCGATCTCATAGGACCAGTGCATGGGAATACCTCCTGAAAATAAAGTCATATCAACATATTATATCATGGCGGCGGATGAAGCGCAAGATGGGATATCCGAAGCGAACAAAAAACCCCGGGTAAAGACGTTTGAACCCCGGGGTCTTCGTCCCTGCTGACGGGGCCTCGCTGCCGTGTGAGGAGCCGTGCGGTCGGGACGAGGGGAGGGACGCATTCTCCCCTTCACTATATAGACACATTTTTGGAGGGGGGTGAGGAAAGAAAAATAAAATATATTTTTCGGGAGGCCCCGGAAAGCCCGCGCGCGGCGCGTGAATTCCCTTTTTTGCCACATTTTTGTACCCGTTAATAAACACATTGAAAGGGTGCTAAGTGGTAAAATTTTTTTAATCGGGGGAAGTCCGTCTTCCTCCAATGCTGCAGATTTTTGCAAATAAGAAAGGGGAAAACATGATCAAACGCATTATCAGTATCATCGCCGTGATATGCCTTGTGCTGACCGTGGCGCCCGTTATCGGGTATGCGGCGGGTCTTACTCTCACCAAGACCCCCGTCGGCAACACCGGCGCTGTCATAGCGGTTTCCGGCGGCTCCGGCACCGTGACCGCCGTATCCTCCAACACCTCCGTCGCGACGGTCGCCGTCAGCGGCTCGACCGTCACCGTTACGGGAGTTTCGGGCGCTAACGGCATTGTCACCGTCACCGTCACCCGCGGCTCCAATACCGCCGCGGTCGAGGTCCCCATCGGCTACACCACGTTCAGCTTCAGCGGCAGGACGGTCACCGTCTATCCCGGCACCAGCTCGAATTACGAGGTCATCGGCATCGAGATGGCCAGCGAGACCGAGTACACCGGCGCAGAGGGCACCGGCGAAATGACCGTCGTGAACAACGCCGACGGCAGTATTTCCTACACCGCCGCTTCCGGCTATGAGCTCTTCGTGGGCCTCAAGAAAAAGGGCGGCGTGTATTCCGCGAACGGCTCCTCCGATTACGGCTCCATAGCCTTCAAGAAGGAAGCCACCAGTGATTCCACGCTGCTTCTGGACGGCCTCTCCCTCAAATCGCAGTTCACCGCTCCTCTTTGTGTCAAGAAGGATTCCAGTGCGAAGGCTTACGTTAATGTGCTGCTCGGCACTGTGAACACCCTTGCGGACGCCGCGAAGAACAATTCCGATTCCTACGGTCCCACCACCGAAGGCGGCGACGGCTCCAACCAGTATTACGCCGAGAGCGCGGTCATCAAGGGCAAGACTGCCAGCGATCTGACCATTTACGGCGGCGGCACGCTCAACGTTAACGCTGCGGCGAAGAACGGCATCAAGGTGGGCGCGAACGCGCATCTGACCGTTTCCGACTCCATACTCAACGTGACCGCTCCCAACGCGGCGCTCTCCTCCGAGAACGAGCTGCTCGTTTCCGGCGGCACGCTGACGCTCAACGCCTCCTCCGGCGACGCCATAAAGGCGGCTGACGATACCGACACCCTCGGCACCGTTTACATCACGGGCGGCGATATCACCATCAACGCCGGCGACGAGGGCATACTCGCTCGCAAGGACGTTTACATCTCCGGCGGCACGCTCGACATCACCTGCACCGGCGATGGCGTGAAGGCCGAGGACGGCGGCGAGACGGCGGGCGACGTCAATATCTCCGGCGGCGAATTCACCATCAAGAGCACCGGCGACGGCGTTTCCGCGTTCTATCTCACTATCTCCGGCGGCACATTCGACATCACCTGCGCCAACGGCTACACCAACACCTCCTACAACGGAGATCTTTCCTCCACGCCCAGCGCGAAGTGCTTAAAGAGCTCCGTCGAGAGCACAATTTCCGGCGGCACGTTCACCCTCTCCTCCCCCGACGACGCGGTACACAGCAACGGCGATCTCAATCTTGAGGGCGGCACGTTCACCATCCGCACGAGGGACGACGGTCTCCATGCCGATCAGGTGCTCAATTTCGGTATCAGGGGCGCCTCCAACTCCCTGCTCAACGTCACCATCAATAACAGCTACGAGGGCATCGAGGCGGCCGACGTGCTGCTCAACTCCGGCTGTGCGACCGTCTATTCCACCGACGACGTCATCAACGCCGCCAATAAGAATACCTCCAACTATCACTTCACCATCAACGAGTACGGCGGAGTTTACCGCCTTTACACCACCGGCGGCGACGGCATCGACTCCAACGGCGGCGCGTACTTCCGCGGCGGCGATCTGGAGGTCTATTCCTCTTCCAACACCTCCAACGATCCTCTCGATACCGAGGATACCCTCGCCCTTTACGGCGGCGTGACGCTCGGCTGCGGCATGAACCAGATGCAGGGCTCTCCCTCCGCGGGCATCTACGTCGAGTTCACCAACCTCTCCATCTACAGCGGATATTCCATAGTCATCAAGGACAGCTCCGGCAACGTGCTGAAGAGCACTCAGGCTTACTTTTCAAGCTCCTCCAACAAGGCGACCTACCTTGTATTCAGCCATCCGGCGCTCGTTTCCGGCAACACCTATTATCTCTACATCAACGGCAGCTCCTCCGCAAAGACGGGCACCGCGACCGGCTCCGGCGTGGACATCACCCCCTGGACGGATCTTGACGCGGGCAATACGAACGTATATGAGCGCGTGACGAGCATCATTCCCGGCTCGCGCCATATAATCACCAACGCCTCCGCCTCGACCAGCGTTTACACCCTGAGCGGAACGACCTCCGTCACCTCTCAGCAGAGCACGCTCTCCACGGTGACGGGCGGCTATTCCTTCGGCACCGTGAACGAGTCCAACACCTGGTACATAGACGATCTCGGTCACATCTACAACACCGTGAACGGCGTTAATCACTATCTGTATTACACCGGCAGCTCCTCCGGCTGGTCCAGCAGCTATACGCTCGGCCTGACCACCGACGTATCCTCCGCGGCCGGTTGGGAGGTAACGGCTTCCGGCACCGCGGCGGCCATATACGCTACGGTATCCGGCGGCGGCGGTCAGCCCGGCGGCCCCGGCGGTCAGCCCGGCGGCTCCACCAAGCTCTACCTCTCCTGCTCCTCCGGCACCTGGAGGATCTCCACCAGCTCCGCCACCTGCTACGTTTACGCGCCCGCCGTGGCGCAGGCCGCGCTCACCGGCACCACCTATTACGTAGCCGAGACCGACGAGGGCTTCTCCATGACCAATATCATGGCCGAGACCTCCATCAGCTACCGTTCCAGCCGTTCCGCAGCCACTCAGAGCGTTGCGTGGAACAGCTCCCACATCACCTATTCCTGGGAGCCCGAGTTCAACGGCGGCGTTACCGGCACCTACGTACTCACAGTCTGCTATGACGGCATAGCCTTCGGCACCGTCACGGTCAAGATAGTGGGCGAGGATCAGACCGTTATCGTCACCTTCGTGGGCGATTACACAGGCACTGCCGAGATCGCCGCGGGCGATACCGTGCCTCTTCCCACGGCGCCCGAGGGATACTACTACACCTTCTATCTGAACGGCGTTGAGTTCGATCCCTCCACCCCCGTCTATCGCAATATCACGATAACGGTAGTCCTGCATGAGCAGATCGTGACCGTCACCGTCACATTCATGGGCGATTACACGGGCACCGTCGTGATCGCCGCGGGCGAGACCGTGACTCTGCCCACCGCACCCGAGGGTTATTACTACACCTTCTTCGTGAACGGCGTTGAGTTCGATCCCTCCACCCCCATCTATCAGGACACCGCCATTACCGTGGTCCTGAACTCCTCTTCCACGGAGCCCACTATGGCGGGCGACCTTGACGGCAACGGCCGCGTGGAGTATGCGGATATCTCGCTGCTTGCCATGTATCTGAACGGCGAGCATCCGACCATCACCGATCAGGGCATGATCAATGCCGACGCCAACGGCGACGGTATAGTCGATATCAGGGATATTGCCGAGATCTACGGCATTATCGCGGTAAGCTGATATAAAGCGCATCCGGGCCGCTCCTGTAAACGGGGGCGGCCTATTTTTAATGTACTGTTGGACATATCCGGTTTTACGGTGTATAATGATATAAGGAATGCTGTGCGCGCGGGGCAGGCTCCTCAAGCGCAGGCGCATGACCAAAAAGCTCATCCGTGAGAGTAAGGAGATCAACATGGCAGAGGGACCTATCACGATCAGCCTCGAAGGAAGGATCGATTCGGGCAACGCGGCGGAGGTGGAAAAGTCCATCCGCGGCAGGCTTCCCGAAGGCGCACCAGCGGTATTGGACGCATCCGGGCTCAACTATATCTCGAGCGCGGGGCTGCGCATACTGCTGCGGATCAAAAAGACCAATCCGGATCTGACTCTCAAGGGAGTGAACGCGGAGGTCTACAGCATACTCGAAATGACAGGCTTTACGGAGATGATGGAGATCGAAAAGGCCTACAGGGTGGTCTCCGTGGAGGGCTGCGAGGCGATAGGCCGCGGCGCGAACGGCACCATATACCGCATAGACATGGATAACGTCGTGAAGGTCTATAACGACGCCAACGCGCTCGAGGAGATAAAGCACGAGCGGGAGGTCGCCCGCCTCGCGCTGGTGCTCGGCATCCCCACGGCGATCTCATATGACGTCGTCCGCGTCGGCGACAGCTACGGCTCCGTTTTCGAGATGCTCAACGCGCGCTCGTTCTCGGGCATACTGGCCTCCGAGCCCGAAAAGCTCGACTGGTGCGTGCGCGAATACGTAAAGATGCTCAAAAAGATACACGGCACGGTGGTGCCGGAGGGCAAGCTCCCCGACGTGAAGGAGACCGTGCTGGGCTGGGCGGAGTTCATGAAGGACTATCTGCCTCCCGAGGCGGGCGAAAAGCTCGTTTCGCTCGTCCGTCAGGTCCCGCACAGCGACCACATGATACACGGGGATTATCATACGAAGAATCTCGAGCTGCAGAACGACGAGGTGCTGCTTATAGACATGGACACTCTCGCCGTGGGCGATCCCATATTCGAGCTGGGCTCCATGTTCAACGCCTTCGTCGGCTTCTCCGAGCCGGATCACGGGCGCATAAAGCGCTTCCAGGGCTTCGACCGCAGCATCGGGCTCGAGTTCTGGCATAAGTCGCTCGCCGCCTATCTCGAAACGTCCACCGAGGAGAAGATAAAGGAGGTCGAGGACAAGGCGCGCATAATCGGCTATACCCGCCTCGTGCGCCGCGCCATACGCCGCGGAGCGCTCGAAACGGAGAGCGGCAGGGCGGAGACGGAGCTTTGGAAGGGAGAGCTTCTGGAGCTCCTCGGGAGGATAGACACGCTCGTTTTCAAGCGGAACGAGCTGGAGATCGACGCCCTTGCCGAAAAGCTCCCCGCGGTGCAGGCGTTCGTGGAGGAGAGGCTGGAGAGCGTTTCCTGCCCGCCCAAGGCGCGCATGCAGATAGAGCTCGCCGTGGAGGAGATATTCATAAATATCGCGAGCTACGCTTATTCCGAGGGCGGCGGAAGGGCGCTCGTGCGGGTGGAGGTCTCGGACGAGCCCATAACGGTCTCGATCACCTTCATAGATCACGGCGTGCCCTACGATCCGCTCGCCAAGGAGGATCCCGACGTCACGCTTCCCGTTAACGAGCGCAAGATAGGCGGTCTGGGCATTTTCATGACCAAGCAGGTAATGGACGACGTCGTCTATGAATACAGGGACGGCAGCAACGTGCTCACGCTCAAAAAGAAGCTGTGAACCGGGCTTCCTTTTGGAAACGGTATGAAATTCGATACGAGAGACAAAAAACCCAAGCTTTACAGCGTGCTGATACTCACCGCCGCCGCGGCGCTCGTCATTGCGGGCGTCATGCTCTGGGGCGGGAGCGGAAAGGCGGCCGCAGTCTGCATCGTTTTCGATCTCTATCTCGCGGGGGTGCTGGCTCTGCTCGTTACCGCCTTCTTCCGCCAGATAGGGTATAATCCCTATTCGTACAATACCATATTCTATTTCGGCTTCGCGCTCTTCGTGCTGACCGTGCTCGCGACGCATATCCTCCTCACCGTGATGGTGATAAACAGCGATGGAGTCATCGACGAAAAGCAGATAATCTATCGCCTCATGTTCTCGGCAAAGAACTATATGCTCATTTCCGCGCCGTTCATACTGGTGTTCGCGGGGGCGCTCTGCGTCTCGAATATCTCCCTCATAAGGCACGAGGGCATAAGGCTCGTGAACGTGCTCGGGATACTGCTCTCGCTGTTCCTCGTCGGCGGAGAGCTCTTCCTTTTCCGCTATGATTATTACGTGACGGGCAGCCAGCGCGAGGTGATGATACACGATCTTATCTCAAATACCTTCGCCGCGGTGTATCTCTATTTCGAGTGCATGGTGCTGGGCTCTATCGCCGCGGGCGCCATTACCGCGACTCACGAGCCGGAAAGGAACAAGGATTTCGTTATTATACTGGGCTGCGGCATGCGTAAGGACGGCACGCCGACTCCGCTCATGCGCGGCAGGGTCGAGCGCGCGCTCGCGTTTTACAGGCGGCAGAGGGAGGAGACGGGGAAGGAGCTCATATTCGTGACCTCCGGCGGCCGCGGGGCGAACGAGCCCATCTCCGAAAGCGCGGCGATGAAGAACTATCTCATTTCGCAGGGCGTTCCGGCGTCCCAAATAATCGAGGAGGACCGCTCCACGGATACTTATGAGAATATGGCGTTCTCGAAGCGGAAGATCGAGGAGGCTGATCCTAACGCCAAGGTCGCCTTCTCCACCACCAATTTCCACGTGTTCCGCAGCGGCCTGCTCGCCCGCCGCGTGAAGATGCGCGCAGAGGGCATGGGCGCAAAAACCAAATGGTATTTCTGGCCCAACGCCGCCGTCCGCGAATTCGTCGGCCTGCTCACCCGCCACCGCTTCAAACAGGCCGCCATACTTTTAAGCCTCGTCGCCGCCTACATAGCCCTCACCCTGCTGAGCTATTATAGGTGACGCACACCGGGCAGTTAGCGAAAAAGGAAAACCGCAAGCCCATCGAGGGCCTGCGGTTTTTTTCGGGGGCTCGTCTTGCTCGTTGGCCACAACCCGGGGCGGACCCAGCCGCCCGTTGTTTGACTTTTTGACCATCCACCGGATGCTCAAAATTGCTTCGCAACCGTCAAACAACCCTCCTCGCTTCGGTCAGGCGTCGCCAACTGATTCATCCACCGGATGGTTGGCGCCGCCTTTCGAGCCCCTTCGGTTTATCAAAAGAAAAAATATCGGTTCCCGATGGTTGCGCACCTAACGGGACGGGGCTCGTCTTGCTCGCCTTTGGCGAGCTTCGGTCACTCGGGCTTCTGAGCCCCTGCTTTGCAGGGGGTGCCAAAAAGAATGGCTCCCAACAGGGAGCTCTCCTAACGGGACGGGGCTCGTCTTGCTCGTCGGCCACAACCCGGGGCGGACCCAGCCGCCCGTTGTTTGACTTTTTGACCATCCACCGGATGCTCAAAATTGCTTCGCAACCGTCAAACAACCCTCCTCGCTTCGGTCAGGCGTCGCCAACTGATTCATCCACCGGATGGACGCGGAAAAACGAAAAACCACAGACCCGTCGAGGGCCTGCGGTTTTTTCAGGGGCTCGTCTTGCTCGCCTTTGGCGAGCTTCGGTCACAGGGACTTACGGGTTTCCGCCTTTTCCGGGACGGGGCTCGTCTTGCTCGTCGGCCACAGGCCTCCTCGCTTCGGTCAGGCGTCGCCAACTGATTCATCCACCGGATGGTTGGCGCCGCCTTTCGAGCCCCTTCGGTTTATCAAAAGAAAAAATATCGGTTCCCGATGGGAACCGATATTTTTTGGTACACCTTCAGGGGCTCGAACCCTGGACACCCTGATTAAGAGTCAGGTGCTCTACCAACTGAGCTAAAGGTGCAATTCATTTTGCAAAGAATATTATACACAAGAATCGGAAAAATGCAACCCCTTTTTCAAGATATATTTCAAACGAGGGCGTTTTTGCGAAAAATCGGCGCGGGAGCTTTTATTTTTCGCGAAGGCGTGATATAATCCAACAGGAAAGCGAGGTGCTTTTATGGACAGAGTTAAGATTAAAACAAGGGCGAAATCGGTATTTTTCGCCGATTATTGGAGGCTCGTGGGGCTCACGGTCATAGTAACGGTGATGGCGGCGATCGTGATGGGCGCCGGCACGGATCTTTCGATACCGTATTTCGGCGAGCTCTTCAGGCACGGTCCCGCGGCATGGCTGAAGGCCGCGAAGCATTCCGGCATGCTGAGCATCAGAATCGATTCCTCCTCACTGATCCGGATGGCCGTATGCGTGTTCGTGATCGACTTCTTCGCGCTGGGTCACGCCAAGATCTGCCTTGCCGCCTACCGCGGCGAGAGCTACAGCTCGAAGGATCTGATATTCGCCTATTCCGAGAACCGTTTCTGGAGGACGGCGGGAGCCATGGCGCTCCGCCGCGTGTTCATCACGCTGGGCCTCATACTTTTCGTCGTGCCCGGCGTCATAGTCGCGCTTGGGCTTTCGCAGGTGCCCTATCTCCTTGTCCGCTCCGACGACGGCACGGGCATCAAGCTCTCCCCGATGGTGGCGATCAGGGCTTCGTGGAAGGTGATGCAGGGGCATAAATGGGAGCTCTTCGTGTTCTGGCTCTCGTTCCTCGGCTGGCATTTGCTGAACGCCATCACCTGCGGCATACTCGGCGTCTTCTTCGTCAACCCCTACTTCAAGCTCGCGCTCGCCGGTTATCACGACGCGCTCTGCGAAAAGGCCGGGGTGTAAGCCCGATAACAGCATGAAAAAGCCCGCGTCTGCGGGCTTTTTTTGCGCTTCATTCCTTATCCGAGGGGTCTATCCTCAGCATGCGGTAGCCGACGCCTATATGCGTCTGGATATAGCGGGGGGAATCCGCGGAGGGCTCGAGCTTTTTCCGGAGGGTGGCCATGAAAACGCGGAGCGAGGCGATATCGTTGTCCCAGCTGCTGCCCCAGACCTTTTGAGTGATATAGGTGTGGGTCAGCACCTTGCCCACGTTCGCGGCGAGCACGCAGAGCAGCTTATACTCGATTGGCGTCAGATGTATCTGCTCTCCGCCCAGATAGGCGCAGCCCGCCGCGAGGTCTATCTTCAGTTCGCCGTTTGTGAAAAGCGAGCCGGAGGAGGCCTGCTCCGTCTGCATTATGGAGAGCCTGCGCTGCGCGACGCGTATCCTCGCGAGCAGCTCGTCCACCGAAAAGGGCTTGGTCAGGTAATCGTCCGCGCCGTTATCCAGCGCCTCTATCTTGTCGCGGTCCTCGCTGCGCGCGCTTATGACGATTATGGGCATATTCGACCATGAGCGGATGCGCTTTATCACCTCCACACCGTCCATATCGGGCAGGCCGAGATCGAGCAGCACCACGCCCGGATTATGGGAGGAAGCCGCCATCAGCGCCTCCGCCCCGTTCACCGCCGCGGTGTATTTGTAATCATGGGTCTTCAGCGTGGTCGTAATGAGATTCCTCACGGGCTTATCGTCCTCAACCACAAGTATCAGGGGTTTATTCATTAAGATCCACCTCGCTCAATGGCAGTTTGAAGCCGAACACGCAGCCCGTGGGCCGGTTGTCCTCAAGCTTCAGCTCGCTTCCGTGCGCCTCGAGTATGGAACGGCAAAGCGGCAGACCCAGGCCGAGGCTGCGCCTGCTGTCCCCGGTGTGACGGTCGCCGGTAAAGAACATCTCGAACACCTTCTCCTTCATGGCGTCGGGTATGCCGGGGCCGTCGTCGCTCACGCTTATCACCGCGTCCGCGCCCTCGGGATATGCCTTAACGGTTATCACGGAGCCCGCGGGGGTGTGCTTCACGGCGTTGTTCACAAGATTCACTATCACCTGTATTATAAGCCTTGCGTCAAGCCTTGCGAGCATTGGCTCGTCCGCGATCTCGAGCCTCATCTCATGCTCCGCGCTGCCGCGGTCGACGTGCCGCATGGCCTCCTCTATAACGTCCGAGACTACCTGGTCCGAAAAATCGAGCTGCACGCTGCCGTCGCCTATCTTGGATATCGAAAGCAGGTTCTCAACGAGCCCCCTCAGCCAATCCGCGTCGCTGCGGATATCCGAGAGCAGCCCGTTTGCGGTTTCGGCGTCGAGCAGCTCCCATCCTGTCAGCAGAGTGTCCGCGCTGCCCGAAATGGAGGTGAGCGGCGTGCGCAGATCGTGCGATATGGCCCGCAGGAGATTTGCGCGGAGCTGCTCGTTCCTTGCGAGCACCGCCGCTTCCTCGCGGCCCTTCGCGTTGCGCAGGTTCTCGAGCGCAAGCCCGCATTCGCCGAGTATCGACTGCACTATGCCCTTTTCGGCGGCGTCCATGCTGCGGCGGTCGGCGCAGATGCCCAGCACGCCGCAAACGCTTTCGCCCGCGCGTATGGGGCTGAATACGAATTTTACCGATCTGTGCGCCCTGCTTCCCGTGCCGGATTGGGCTTTGTTGGCGTAAGCCCACCGCGCCGCCTCATAGCGCAGCCCCTCCACGGGCGCTTCGCCGGGCTCGTCCATCCCCGCGAAAAAGAGCAGGCCCGAGGAAAGGCCGCTTTCATCGGCGAAATAGACGGAGGTATCCACGTTAAGCAGCTTTGAAATGCGTGAGGCGGTTATGGTAAGTATCTCCTTCTCGTCCTTCGCGCCCTGCAGAATGCGGTTGGTATCGAAAAGCAGCTTCGTTCTGTAAGCGTCGCCGGCAGAAAGCTTTGCCTGCGCCTTAAGCCGGGCGGCAAGCGTGCCCGTTATTATTGAGGCCGCAAGCATTATGGCAAACGTGACCGGGTAGCCCGTTCCGAAGGCGCGGAAGGTGAGGCGCGGCTCCGTCATGAAATAGTTGAATAGTATCACGCCCGCAAACGAGCCTATAACGCCGCAGGTGTAGCCGCGGGTGAGTATGGAGATGAGGAATACGCAAAGCAGATAAACGGTTATTATGTTCGCCTCGGTAAAGCCGAGCTTTAAAAACAGCAGGCCGATGCCCGTCGCGGCGGCAAGCAGCGCTGCGGTGATGCCCATATCCCTCCAGGTGGGCAGCACGTAGTTGCTGAACGAATGCTTCTTTTCATAATAGGTGTTCAGCGAGCCGGTATCGGGAATAACGTGAACGTCTATGCCGGGAACGAGCTCGAAAAGCCTTTCGGTCAGCGTGGGCCTGAAGAAAAGGCGCCTGCGCCGGGTGCCGTTTATGCCTATTACTATCTTCGTCACGCCCGAAAGCCGGGCGTATTCGGCTATCTGCTCCGGAATATCGTCGCCGTGTGTGGTAACGATCTCCGCTCCCGCCGCCTCCGCAAGGCGGATGTTCGCCTCAAGCCTTCGCCTGCTGTCGGGGTCCATCGAATCGAAATCGGGAGTGCGCACGTAAAGCGCCGTAAGCTGTGAACCGAAAAACGAGGCCATCCTTACGGCGGTCTTTACCACCCTTTCATTTGAGGGCGAGGAGGAAAGGCACACGAGAATGTGCTCGTTTGCCGCCGCCCTTTTTGGTTTGCTGTTCCATTTCAAGGGGTTTGCTCCTTCCATGCCTGCGAACGAACCCTTCCTTTCCCGCGGTATAAGCTGATTATAACACGAAAAAGGCGATTAATCCATTCCGTTAAGATCCGAATCGTCTATCTGCGCCGGGTCGCACGGAATATCGAAATAAAGCACGCCGTTCGCCTCGAATTCTTCAACGGCCTCGTCGATCGCTTCACGGCGCTTTCCGCCCTTTGCCGTGAACGACCGTCCGCTTCGGTTTCTAATGAACCTTTCCCATTTTATAACGGGAATGAATCCGAGGGCGAAGAGTGCGAGCATTGATACGATAAGTACAATGTCTTCCACCTGCGGCACCTCCGAATCAGATCTTGAAGCATTTTCGCAAAGCGCTCTGCTCGCCCAAGGCAAGCAGAGTCATATCCCCGGAAAGCAGCGTGTCGGGGGTAACGGCAAAATTGCTTACCCCGCCGCGCTTTACGGCAAGTACGTTCACGCCGAACCTTTTTCTTACGTCAAGATTGCCTATCGTCCTGCCAAGCCACGCCTCCGGCACGTTCACCTCGAATATGGCGTGGTGCTCGTCAAGCTCTATGTAATCGAGTATGTGGTCGCCCGTATAGCGCACGGCGGCCCATTTGGCCATCTCCTTTTCGGGATAAACGACGTGATCGGCGCCGTTCCGCAAAAGGAATTTCGCCTGAACGTCGCGCTCCGCCCTTGCAATAACGCAGGCCGCGCCAAGCTCCTTGAGCATTGAGGTGGTTTCGAGCGAGCTTTGAAAATCGCCGCTTATCGCCACTATGCAAAGATCGAAGTTCTTCACCCCAAGCGAGCGAAGGAAGGCCTCGTTGGTGCTGTCGCCTATCTGCGCACCGGTAACGAAGGGGACTATCTCGTCCACGCGCTCCTCGTCGATATCCACGGCCATTACCTGGTGTCCCAGCCTTGAAAGCTGCATCGCCGCGTGCCTGCCGAATCTGCCCACGCCGATCAATAAAACTGTTTTCATAATTCTTTCCTCCGCGCCGCCAAAGCGCCGTTCATTCATTTTCAGCCCACTATTATCGTTTCAAGAGGAAGCTTTGAGTTGCTTCTTCCGTTTGAGGAAAGGAAGGCGTAAACGAAGGTCAGCGCGCCCACCCTGCCCAAAAACATAAGCGCCATAAGTATCCCGCGGGAGGCGGCGCCGAGCCCCGGCGTTATGCCGAGCGTAAGCCCCACCGTGCCCAGCGCGGAGGCCGTTTCGAAAAGGCATTCCCCCATGGGCAGCCCCTCTATATAGCTTATCGCCGCTCCGCCCGCAAGGAAAAGCGTAATATACATGGTAAAAAGCGCTCCCGCCATCCTT
>CAMZFO010000053.1 GCA_947306125.1 uncultured Clostridia bacterium
AGCCCGCCAACGCGCCCGAGGCCGCGTATACCGCCGCTCCCGCACCCGCTTACGCCAAGGACACCAACGGGTTCGCCATCGCCGCTTTCATCTGTGCCTTCTTCGTGCCCATAGCCGGCATTGCGCTCTCGATCATCGCCATGATACAGGCGAACTCGAACGTCTACGCAAAGCCCCTTAAGGGCCTCTCCATCTGGGCGCTCGTGATAAGCATAATCGGCATCATTGTCAGGATCGCGCTCCTTGTCGCACTCCTTTCGCTCTTCTCCGGTTTCTTCTCGTCTCTTTACGAGTATATCAACAGGCTCTTGAACGGAGCTATCCCGACTATGATCGGGATGTGACGCAACAATCAATAAAAGCCCCCGCGAAGGATCGCGGGGGCTTTTCTGTTGTCAGAATACGGTTTTAGCTCTGAGCGATTATGGAGTAGATAGCGGCGATATCGCGGATATCGACGGTGCCGTCCTTATTCGCGTCGGCGTTGAGCATGCCCTGCTCGACGATCTCGGGATTCTCGCCGTTCAGATACATCGAGAGCAAGGTGACGTCCGCCATGCTGACTTCGCCGTTATTATCGACGTCGCCGGGGAGGTTCTCATCGGGGGTCTCGCCGCCGACGTACTTGTAGAGATACAGAGGCTTCCAATCACTCTCTTTGTAGGGACGGAAATCGGTCTTAAAGATACTGATCATCCTGGTGTTGCCTTCCATGGTGGTCTGCATATACCAGGTGTTCTCAGGAGCGCCATCCTTGGTGGCCGCAGAGATATTGAAGCCATAGAGGGGCTCTGCGCCAACGCCGAAACCGCTGGTGGAATCGGTCTGGATGTAGCAGTAAACGCCGGCCTCGGCATTATAGATCGTGAAGGAGCCGTCTGCCTGCTGCTCGAAATGCCATACGACTGAAGCGGCGGGATCGACGACCGCGTTGTTCTCGACGGTGACTTCGACGGCGGTCATGCGGCCGCTGCTGATGTTGCTGCTCATAGCGCCGGTAAAGCCGTCGTTCACATTCTCGCCGTAGATGACGTAATCGCCGGAGGTGATGTCGCCAATATCGGTCACGAGCTCGAACGTGCCCTCAACGGGTTCGGGAGTGGGAGTGGGCTCAGGGGTGGCGGTGGGCTCGGGAGTAGCGGACTGCTCATACTGAGCGGTGACTACGATATTGCCCTGAACGTTGGTGAAAGCAACGTCCCAGCCGGTGAAGTCATAGCCGGTGCTGGTGGGGTCTTCGGGAGCGGTGGCGGAACCGCCGGGAGCAACGACTTCGGTCTTTAATACGTTGCCGTTCCAATCGATGAAGGTTACGAGATAGCTCGTCGCAACGGTCTCCTCGGTGTACTTATAGAGGAAGAGCTCGTTATAATAGTTCTCGTAATAGGCGCGGAAATCGGTCTTGTAGATGCTGATCATCCTCGCATAATCCGCAAGGGTGGTGGCCACGTAATACGCGCCGGGAGCGTGCTCGCAGGCGGCAATGGTGAATGCATAGGTGGACTCGGGGCCAACCTCAAAGCCGCCGGTAGAATCGCTGGAGATGAAGCAATAATTGCCGGTAAGCGCGTTGTAAAGGGTGTAGGTGCCGTCGCCGACGGGAGCGATCTCCCAAACAGCCTCGGCCGCGGGATCGGTAATTACGGTGCCGGTGAGGTTTACCTCGGTCGCGCCCATCCTGCCGTTATTTACGGTGCTGTTCATGGCGCCGGAATAAGCGGTGATAACGCCGTCCGCGTAATCGTAGTTCACGCTGTAAAGCACGTACTTGCCCGCGGTAACGTCATTGATATCGGTAACGAGAGCATAGGTGCCGTCAACGGGCTCGGGAGTCGCGGTGGGCTCGGGGGTAGCGGTGGGATCGGGAGTGTCGGTGGGCTCGGGAGTGGTGCCCTCGTCGTACTTATAGAGGTACATGGGCTTCCAGTTACTCTCGTTGTAGGGACGGAAATCGTCCTGATAGAGGCTGATCATCCTGGAATTGCCTTCCATGGTGGTCTGCATATACCAGGTGTTCGCGGGAGCGCCTTCCTTGGTTGCCGCGCTTACATTGAAGCCATAGAGGGGCTCTGCGCCAACGCCGAAACCGCCGGTGGAATCGGTCTGGATGTAGCAGTAAACGCCGGCCTCGGCATTATAGATCGTGAAGGAGCCGTCCTGCTGAGCTTCGAAGTGCCAGATGATGGAAGCGTCGGGATCGGCGATGGCGTCGTTCTCGATGGTAACTGCGCCGGCGATCATATGGCCCTTATTGACGGTGCTGCTCATTGCGCCGGAATAATCGCCGTTTACGCCGTAGATGACGTAATCGCCGTCGGTGATGCTGGCGATATCGGTCACGAGAACGTAGCTCGCCCCGTCCTTAACGGGCTCAACTTCGACCTTCGCGAGCGAAGCGGGGCAGATGCTGATCATCATAAGCATTGCGACGATCAGTGCGGTGAAACGTTTGGTCATGTGTTTTTCCTCCTTGAAATTGTTTTTTAATAGTTTATTTTCACAGCCGTTAAGCTGCGATCAGCTCCTTGCGCCTCGCCCTAAGACTCAGCTGTTGGCGATAATTGAATAGATAGCGGCGATATCGCGGATATCGACGGTGCCGTCCTTATTCGCGTCGGCGTTGAGCATGCCCTGCTCGACGATCTCGGGATTCTCGCCGTTCAGATACATCGAGAGCAAGGTGACGTCCGCCATGCTGACTTCGCCGTTATTATCGACGTCGCCGGGGAGGTTCTCAACGGGTGTCTCGCCGCTGACGTACTTGTAGAGATACAGCGGATTCCAGTTGGACTCGTTATAGCAGCGGAAATCGTTCTGATAAATGCTGATCATCCTGGTGTTGCCCTCCATCGTGGTCTGCATATACCAGGTGTTCGCGGGAGCACCATCCTTGGTCGCGGCGCTGATATTGAAGCCGTAGGTAGGCTCCGTGCCGGTCGTAAAGCCGGAGGTGTTCGTGCCGGATATCATGCAGTAGAGGCCCGCCTCGGCATTGTATAGCGTGAAGGAACCGCCCGCCTGCTGTTCAAGGTGCCATACGACTGAAGCGGCGGGATCGACGACCGTATCGCCCTCGACGGTGACCTCGGTGCCGCCCATGCGGCCGGCGGAAACGACGTTGTTCATGGCGCGGGCGTAATCTCCGTTCACGCCGTAAATGACGTAATCGCCGGTGGTGATGTCGGAAACGTCAGTCACGAGCTGATAGGCGCCCTCCGCGGGAACGGCCGTGGGCTCGGGAGTGGGGGTCGCCGTGGGCTCGGGAGTGGGTGTCGCCGTGGGCTCGGGAGTGGGGGTGGCCGTGGGCTCAGCCGTGGGGGTGACGTCCTGAACGTACTTATACAGGTAAAGGGGCTGCCAGTAGTTCTCCGTATACGGGCGGAAATCATTCTGATAGAGGCTGATGAGCCTGCTGCTGCCGGAAAGCGTGGTCTGCATATAGAAGGTGTTGGCGGGAGCTCCTTCCTTGGCGGCGGGGCTTACCGTGAAGCCGGAAGCCGCGGAAGCGCCTGTTGCGAAGCCGCCGGTGGAATTGGTCCCGACGTAGCAGTACAAGCCGGAAGCCGCATTATAAAGCGTATATGTCCCGTCACGCAGCTCGGTAAAACGCCAAACTGCGGTGGAGGCGGGATCCAATATCGTATCGCCCGAAACGGTCACAGACTCAGCCAGCATATGGCCATTGCTCAAGGTGCTGCCCATGGCGCCGGAGTAGCTGCCGTTCACGCCGTAAATGACGTAATCGCCTTCGGTGACTTCGGAAACGCTCGTGACGAGCTGATAGGATCCGGTCTCGGGGGATTCCGTCGCTTCGGGAGTGGGTGTGGGAGTGGGATCGGAGCCGCCGCCGGGAGCGTTAACGCCGTCCCACGTGGCGAGCGTATAGCGGAACGAGGAGGCATACCAGCCGGTCTGACCGGAGATATAATACATCTTGAAGCCGGAGGGAGCGGCGTTATTGGAGGAGCCGGAGATCATGTACTGATCCGTGCCCTCGTTGCGGAACGTGGGAGCCTGTCCATAGAAGAGCATATATTTGAGATTCGGGCAGGCGCGGAAGGCGCGGCGCTCAAAGGTCTTGGAGCCTGTCCCGACGAAGACGGTGGTAAGATTCGCGTCGTGAGCGAAGGCATAGGTGCCTATGCTCGTGACCGAAGCGGGAATGGAAACGGTGGTGAGCGCGCTGTTATTGGCGAAAGCCGCAGTGCCTATGCCGGTCACGGTGTATCCGCCGAGCGAGGAGGGGACGGTGACGGAGGAAGCGCTTCCCTTATAGGAGGCGATAACGGCGCCGCCGTTCTTGACGTAATAGGTATAATCGCCGCTTGTCAGCAGGGTGTAGTTATAGCCGTTTTCGCTCGAGCCGTAAATGAGGCGTCCGAACTCGGGATAATCGACGAACACGTTGCGGTTGCCCTGAACGGAATAGACGTAATCGTTCCTGTTCTCCTCAAACTGATCGACTGGATCCAGCAGGTTCCACTCGATCAGAGTGGCAAACGTATCGTCGTCAACGGGCGCGGTCAGATCCTGCCCCCAGCGGGTGGCAACGTAGAAATAAACGCGGGCCATATCGCCCTTGAATTCATCGCAGGGCTCGAAGGTGCCGGAGGTGGTGTTGATATAGGAGCCGGTGTTCTGATTGTTATAGGTGAGCTGCTTCGTGGCGGTATCTATCCACGCGGCGGGATAATTGCTCCTTGTGGAGTTCACGCTCTGATTCTCCGGATGAAGATGGTGCAGATCGGCGCCGGCATTGGCGTTTTCAGCCGGAGAAAGGAGGGACCTGGGCCAAACGTGCTCGCGGTTGAATGTAACGCCGTTGTCCCAGTTGCCGTCCACGGACGCGCGGGAGTAGCAGAGGATAATATTGCCGGCAGCGGCAGGATCGGCGTCGGAGCCGATGAACATATACTTGATCTCGTTATATGTGGTGACGTGGGAATGGGTATCGGTCATCAGCGTCTGCAGATCGTTGAAGAGGGCCGTGCCCGTCTTGCCCAGAAGGGTGTTCACGTTATAGCCGTTGGACGAATAGTAAGTCCCGGTGTAATCGCGCTCCCCGGCCACGTTGTTCGCCGAAACGAACGAGGGGATCGCGGTGAACAGCATCATCACCGCTACGAATATCGCAAGCAGCTTCCTTTGCATAATGAGCCTCCTTGTTTTTTCTTTATCCGATTTATTATATCATCTTAAAAAGGCCTTGGCAATTGCCGAAAGCCCCGTCACAAAAATATCTTATTTCATTGGCCGCCGCGGGAAAAGTCCGCCCTCTCCTACAGCCCGCGGTAGAGCTCCGGGCGGTCGTAATGGGTATGGTAGCGGAGAGGGTGTATCATGCGGAAAAAGCTCTTTTTGACCTCCCTGCCCAGGTCCACCCTTGATATCATCATGAAGCCGCGGAACGGGGGCATATAGCTGATAATATCGTTCACGTCGGCAAAGTTCATGCACACCGTGCAGAGCGAATCGAGATAGCTCCGCATCCTTTGCGCGTCCTTGTGCTTCGCCTTGAACGGGCGCACGCTGCCGTAGGTATAGAGATAGGGCTTCAAGCCGAAATTGAAGTTGAGATCCTGCGCGCAGAGGCAGGCTATGCCGGAGCCCAGCGACCAGCCGAGTATCTCGGTCGCGGCGGTGGGATGGAGCGCATGCTGCTCGCTCCACTTCTCCCTTATCTCCCATTTTATGGCGAGATACATATCCCCCCAGCCGTGATGAACGCGGAGCTGCAGGGGCTCGCCCTCAAAATCAATGGCGTCGTAATACCGGCTCGAGAACTCGAATACGTTCGCGAACCAGTCCGAATAGCCGAACGTGCGCTGGAAATGGATCTGGATAACGTCCCTTTCCGGCTCATAGTGCATCTCGTAATTGACCTCGTGCCTGACCTTGAGCCTGCCGGCAGAATACTTCACGCCGTGATAGTCGACCTTATAGGTCATCCTGCCGGTGTGAGTAAAATCCTCGCTCGTATTGATAAAGTATTCCTCGTAGGGAAGGTGACGGTATGCCATTTGCTGCCTCGCTTACGGGTCGAAGAGTCGGGCTTTGCCCTAATAATTATACACTATCGGGCGGAAGGGTTCAAGTGGCCTTCCGATCCCGAACACTGCGCTGCGCAATGAGAGCGGCAATCTGATCCTGAACACTGCTCTGCGCAATGAGAGCGGCAATCTGATCCTGAACACTGCGCTGCGAATTACCGGAAGTTAACATGAGTTTCGTTACGCAGCGCTGATAATTTGCTTCGCAAATCAGATCTGTTCGAATAATACCCGATAACTACCAATAAAAAGCCCTTGGCTTTTGCCAAGGGCTTTTTATTGGTAGCGGCAATCTGATCCTGAACACTGCGCTGCGCATTACCAGAAGTTAACATGAGTTTCGTTACACAGCGCTGATAATTTGCTTCGCAAATCAGATCTGTTCGAATAACACCCGATAGCTACCAAATAAATACCCCACGGCGGACGCCGTGGGGTATTTATTTGGTAGCGGCAATCTGATTCGAACAGATGACACTCCGGGTATGAACCGAATGCTCTAGCCAGCTGAGCTATGCCGCCAAATGGTTGCGGGGGAAGGATTCGAACCAACGACCTTCGGATTATGAGCCCGACGAGCTACCTGCTGCTCCACCCCGCGATATCGTGCCGAACGGCTCTCCGTTCAACAGCAATGATTATTTTATCATACGATATGCTCCTTGTCAAGCATTTATTCTGTATATTCCAAAACTTTTTTCGGCTCCGGCGGATATGCCGCAAAAAACCCGCCTCACGCTTATCCCCGGATAAGCTTTTACACGAAATTTACACTGCGGGGTTTGCAGTTTGACTTGATTTATGGTAACATTATGGGGTATTATAATAGAATGGGGTATCGTGCGAAGTGGATCCGTTCCGGCGCGGTACAGGAAAGGAAATATCGGTTTTGAAAAAATACAGTACGATAATAATCTACGTCATTCTGATCGCCGCGCTCGTCGCGCTCATTTGGGGCGGTCAGAGCGCGCAGAAGGTGAAGCCCGCGGAGTACAGCTTCGGCGAGCTTTCCGACGTTATCCGCGCGGGCATGGCTGTTGGGCAAGGCGAAAGCTATGAGAAGAACAGCCGCGTGGAAGCCGTCCAGGTCATCGGCACCGAGCTCTACGGCATATTCACGCCGGAGTATTATAAGGAAGTCTTCAAGAAGGAGCTTTCCGAGACCGAGATCAAGGGCAGGCTCGACAGCTTCAAAAAGGGCAAGCTTTACGATTTCCACTCCACCGTCTCCTCGTCCGAAAACTTCCAGAACGAGATGACGCGCCTCCTGCGCTCCGAGACGGGAGCGGATAAGGATTCCGTCACCATCAACGATTACGGCTTCGCCTACATAATCAACGTTGAGAAGACCTCCATGTTCTGGCTCATATTCCCCTATCTCATAATGGGTGCGATACTGATCGGCGGCATGGCGCTTCTGATGCGCGCCACCGGACGCGAGAACAAGCAGGCGATGAATTTCGGCAAAGCCCGCGCAAGGCTTTCCGACGGCAAGAACAAGAAGACCTTCAAGGACGTTCAGGGCTGCTACGAGGAAAAGGAGGAGCTCCTTGAGATCGTCGATTTCCTGAAGGATCCCAAGTCCTTCACCGATATGGGCGCCAGGATCCCCAAGGGCGTGCTATTGGTAGGCCCTCCCGGCACGGGCAAAACGCTGCTTGCGAAGGCGGTCGCGGGCGAAGCGAACGTCCCCTTCCTCTCCATTTCGGGTTCGGATTTCGTTGAGATGTTCGTCGGCGTCGGCGCGAGCCGCGTGCGCGACCTCTTCAACACCGCCAAGCGCCTCGCTCCCTCGCTCGTGTTCATTGACGAGATCGACGCGGTCGGCCGCCAGCGCGGCGCGGGCCTCGGCGGCGGTCACGATGAGAAGGAGCAGACGCTGAATCAGCTCCTCGTTGAGATGGACGGCTTCGAGGGCAATCAGGGAGTCATAGTCATCGCGGCTACCAACAGGCCGGACGTGCTGGATCCCGCTCTGCTGCGTCCCGGCAGGTTCGACAGGCAGATCACCGTCGATTACCCGGACGTGAAGGGCCGCGAAGCGATACTGAAGCTCTATGCGGAGACCAAGCCCATGGCGAAGGACGTGGATCTTGCCAAGATAGCCAAGGTCACGCCCGGCATGACCGGCGCCGACCTTGAGAACATACTGAACGAGGCGGCGATCCTCGCGACCCGCCGCAAGCTCAGGGAGATCGACACCGACCTCATTTCCGAGGCGATTATGCGCGTCTCCATGGGTCCCGAAAAGAAGAGCCGCGTGGTTTCGGAGGAGGACAGGTTCATCACCGCCACTCACGAGGTGGGCCACGCGATAGTCGGCTACAAGCTCAACAGGCGCGAGAAGATCGACGAGCTTTCGATCATACAGCGCGGCAGGGCGGCGGGCTACACCAACTTTATACCCGACGAGGATCACGCGCATTTGACCCGCGGCAAGATGCTCGATACCATCGCAATGATGATGGGCGGCAGGATGGCCGAGGCGGTAAGGCTTGAGGACATCTCCGCCGGAGCGCAGAACGATCTGAAGCGTGCGACCGAGCTTGCAAAGCGCATGGTGACCGAATTCGGCATGAGCGATTCGCTGGGCCCCGTGTTCCTCGCGGGGGACACCGAGGTCTTCATCGGCAGGGAATGGGGCCATCAGCCCAACTATTCCGAGGCCGTCGCCGCGAATATCGACAGCGAGGTGCGCAGGATCATGGAGAACGCCTGCGAGCGCGCGAAGGCGATAATCGAGGAGAACGCCGAGGTCATGACCCGCATAATCTCCGCCCTTATCGAGCACGAGCACCTTTCCGGCGCCGAATTCGAGCGTCTTATGAAGGGCGAGGAGGATTGGCAGGATAAGCCCTCCGAGGCTGCTGGCGAGGGCGCGGAGCCCGATGCGGAAGCGCGGGACGAAAGCGCGGCGGCGGGCGAAGCTCCCGAGGGCGAAAACGACAAGGAAAGCAAAGAAGACGAATAATGTACGATCTGCATACACATTCCGATTTCTCGGACGGCACGCTGCCGCCCGAGAAATTAATAAAGACAGCGGCGGAGACCGGGCTCCGGCTGATCGCGCTGACCGATCACGACACGACCAAGGGCTTATACCGCGCAAGGACGCGCGCCTATGAGCTCGGTATGGGCTTTTTGAACGGCGTGGAGATCGAGGCGGAATACGAGGATCAGCTTCACATACTCGGCCTCGGCGTCGATCCGTGGTCTTCCAAGCTGCGCGGAATACTCCTGCTGCAGGACAGACGCCGCGATGAGCGGAACGAGCGCGTCATCGAGCTTTTAAGCAGGGACGGCATGTATATCCGCGGGCATATCGCGCCCACCAACGGCACAATAACCCGCGCGAATCTTGCGGCCGCCATGGTCAGCGCCGGCTACTGCTCGAGCATCTCGGAGGCATTCGGCGTGTACCTCGGCCGCAAAGCGCCCTATTACGTGCCTCAGCTCCATCCCTCCATGCCGGAGGTGCTCGAAGCGATACACTTGGCCGGCGGCGTCTCCGTGCTCGCGCATCCCATGAATATGCGCGTGGACCACAGGGCGCTCATAGACTCCATGAAGGCCAACGGGCTTTGGGGAGTCGAGGCGCATTACGGCAGCGCGACCGAGGAGCAGAAGGAATACTTCTCCTCGCTCGCAAAAGAATTCGGACTGCATATCACCTGCGGCAGCGATTTCCACGGGGAGAACCGCCCCGGCATCACCCTCGGCTGCTCCTGGAGGGATATCCCGGAGCTCAACGGATCCGAGGAGGAGCTCTTCGCCCGCTTCATGCCGGGTCAGGCCCCGGCGGGCAGGATAACCGAGGTGAGGGCTCCCGCCGAGCCTCCCGCTCCGCAGACGGACGCGCCGGCAATGCCCGTGAGGCCCCGCAGGCGCACGCTGAGCTTTGAGGAATACTCCGAGATCGCCGACAGGATCGCCTCAGAACTGCCCGAGGATTTCTTCAAGGGCCTGACCGGCGGCATAGTCGTTTCGGAGATAGCCAAGCACCACAAGAAGAGCCTGCCCCGGCGCCCGCTTTACGTGCTGGGCGAATACCATTACGGCGGGAACGAGGGCCGCTACATAACGCTTTACTACGGCTCGTTCCGCGTGGTGCACGGCAATCTTACCGGAGCCGCCGCCGAGGAGGAGATACGCAAGGTGCTGCTGCATGAGTTCCGTCACCATCTGGAGACGAGGGCCGGTCAGCACGACCTCGAATACGAGGACGACGCCTATATCGAGGAGTATACCGCAAACGCCGCCGGTAACGGAAGGGCCGATCTCGGCCTCGGCGAGGACTGACCGCGCCGCCTTTTATCAAGAGGGAGCAGATGGAGCCTTTGACCTACGCAGTGCCCGGCGAGCTTGCCGGGCTTCCCGTCCGCCACGTGCTGACGGAGGTGTTCTTAATGTCGCACTCTCACGTTTCAAGGCTGAAGCGGCGCGAGGGCGGCATACTTTTGAACGGTCTCCCCTGCTACTCCACCGCGCGCCTCAAGGCGGGCGACGTGGTCTCGGCGCTCATATCCGATCCGCCGGACGCCAAGCGTCTGGAGCCCATAGAGGCTCCGCTCGACATAGTTTTCGAGGACGAGTGGCTGATAGTGGTCAACAAGCGCGCGGGCGTTTCGGTGCATCCCGAAAGGGCGGGCCTGGGCTCGTCCGTTGAAAACGCGCTGACGCATCACCTGAAGGAGGACGAATTCGTGCACACCGTGAGCCGCCTCGACCGCGGCACGAGCGGGCTCATGACCGTCGCCAAATCCGGATATCTTCACGAGCGGATGATACGCCTGCTGCACACGCCCGATTTTTACAAGGAATATCTGGGAGTCTGCTGGGGCGCCCCGCCCGAGCCGCACGGCTTTATACGGCTTCCCCTGAGGCATCCGGAAGGCGAGAATTACCGCATGGCGGTATTTGAGGACGGGCTCCCCTGCGAGACCGAGTACGAGGTGACGGAAAGGCTCTGCGATCGCTCCGTCGTGCGCCTCATACCGCACACGGGCCGTATGCATCAGCTCCGCGCGCACATGGCGGCCATAGGCTGCCCGCTCGTCGGGGACTGGCTCTACGGCGAGGAGGCGCCGTTTATAGATCACCCCGCGCTGCATTCGCGCCTGCTCGTTTTCACACACCCCATGACGAATGAGCGCATAAGGCTCGAGGCGCCCCCGCCCGATGACATAGCCGCTCTCATGCGCGCATAATATATGGAACCGAACGCGGCTCTCGCGCGTTATATAGATGCAGGCTGTGGGAAGCAAGTTCCCCCGTCCCGCAAAATGATGTTTCCTGCCGGGGGGCGTGAATGCCCCCCCAAGCAACGGAAAGGAAAGGTATTGATATGAAGAAGATAATCGCTATAATGCTTGCCGTACTGTTCACCCTGAGCGCAATGCCCGTTTTCGCCGCCGAAGCAGGCGACAGCCGCGTCGTGCTGGGCTCGGATCTTACCGAGGCTCAGAAGGCGGAAGCGCTTGAATACTTCAACGCCGAGGAGGGCACTCTGCTGCTCACCGTTACCAATAAGGACGAGCGCCAGTATTTCGAGGGCAAGCTGCCCGATGAAAAGCTCGGTCACGTCGCGCTTTCGAGCATCTATATAAAGGCCGCCTCCGAGGGCAGCGGGCTGAACATAAAGACCCACAACATCAATTTCGTCACTCCCGAAATGTATGAAAACGCCCTCATTTCCGCCGGCATCACCGACGCCGAGATCAAGATCTGGGCTCCCCGCCCCATCAGCGGCACGGCGGCGCTCACGGGTATCTACAAGGCGTACGAGGATATGACCGGCCGCTTCCTCGACACGTATGCCAAGGATCTCGGCATAGAGGAGCTCATCGCCACCGGCGAGCTTGCCGAGTACATCGGCTCCGAGGAGGCTCTGGGCATAATCCGGGACGTCAAGAAGATACTCGACGAGACCCGCACCATGGAGGACGACGCCGTAATGGAGAAGATCTACGGCATCGGCAAGGAATACGGAGTCGATCTGACCGAGGATCAGGCGCAGAAGATATTCCGCCTCGCCCGCATGTTCGAGGGCCTTTCCGCAGAGGAGATACAGCAGCGCCTTGTAAACATGGCCAAGGCCGCGCAGAAGGCGCAGAGCTTCGGCGAGGTCGTCGAGAGCGTCATCCGCACCCTCGGCGAGTTCATAAAGACCATCGGCGAATTCTTCTCCAACGTCTGGAACAACTGGTTCGGCGGGGATAAGGAAGACTAACAGATATCTTCAAGCGGGACTCATTGCGCGAACAATGGGTCCCGTTTTTGCTATCTTAGACAAAACAAGTCTTTTTTATAAAAAGTTATCATAAAAAGCGCTTGACTGAATATCAATAATGCAGTATAACATCTATAATCTAAGCATAATAATACAAAGGAGTCTGCATATGAAAAAAGCTGTTGTTATTTTGCTGGTAACGATCGCGTGTTTCGCTATGGGCTGCACAAGCTCAAGGGAGCAGCTTCAGCCCGCAGGGACCGCGCCGACGGAGACCGCGCAGGAGGCGGCATTTTCGCCCGCTCCGGACGCAACGGAGGAGATCGGATCCGCCGAGGATCCGGACGGCTCCGGAAAGATCACCTATATTTCTCTCGATTCCATCAGTTACGATTCTGCGGAAGAGCTTGACGCGGATATAGACGGAGTGCTGCTTTGCAGAGTGACGGGCGAATCCTTCCGCGTTTACAGCGGGCGCGACGGCTCCGAGCTGCCCGATTCTCAGGACCGCAGCAGCGTTCCGCTTCTTAACACCGTCTATTCCATCGAGCCCATTGCCTGCTTTAAGGGCGACTACTCCGGCCTTACCGAGATAAGGATAATCGGAACGCATATCGATCACGATATCGAGGCGCAGATGGCCGCGTGCGGCGTGACCAAGGAATACATGGTCCCCAGATTTTTGGGCTATCAGCCCGATATAGAGATAGGCAAGCTCTATGTATTCGCAATATCGGAAACGGACGGCACTCCCCCCAAGATCCATCTTCGCAGCCAGTGCGTGTATGCAGTCGAGGGCGACCCCGAAGAGATCAAAAGCGGCAGAATAATGCTGAAGGATCTCCTGAACCTTTACGGCGAGGACGCCTGGAACACGGTCGTTTCGTACTGCAAGCCCTGATCCCGGCAGGCCGGATCGGGCCGCGGCACGCCCCGGTAAAACCGGGGT
>CAMZFO010000054.1 GCA_947306125.1 uncultured Clostridia bacterium
CATCTTCCCTGAGACGTATCATAAGCTCCTTCAGCTTGATCTCAGCAGGTCCCACACCCTGGCTGGGATTTATAACTCCGTTTAAAACATGATAAACTCCGTTAAATTTTCCTATCCTCTCGTATGCCGCAAGGTCAGCTTCGTAACGAGGCCGCCCTCCGCCAGCCGCTTCCGCTGCACCGCGAAATTCCGCTACCGTCAGCCGGATCAGGGCGTGACCGTGACGATTGAGGGCGAGGGCTGCCGCATAGATTTCGACGAGCCGCAGAGGGCGATAACGAAGGGACAGTGGGCCGTGCTTTACGACGGCGAGGAATGCCTGGGCGGAGGCGAGATAGACGAGATAACTCCCTTGAAGCCCCTTCCCGACTATTTTAACAACTGACACCAAGGAGGAAAATATGCAGAATATCGAAAAATACATCGACCACACTCTGCTCAAGGCGGACGCCAAAAAGGAAGCCATAGCCAAGATCTGCGCCGAGGCCAGGGAGCACGGATTTATGAGCGTATGCGTCAATTCTTGCCATTGCGAATTCGCGGCGAACGAGCTCAAGGGCAGCGGGGTTAAGACCTGCTGCGTGGTGGGCTTCCCTCTGGGCGCCATGGCGACCGAGGCGAAGGCTTATGAAGCCCTGCTCTGCGTGCAGAAGGGCGCGGATGAAGTGGATATGGTCATCAATATAGGCGCTGCGAAGGACGGCGATTGGGAGTTCGTGGAAGAGGATATCCGAGCCGTCGTTAACGCCGCGCACTGCGGAGTTCCCGGCAAGGGAGCGCTCGTAAAGGTCATCATCGAGACCTGCCTTCTGACCGACGACGAGAAGCGCCGCGCCTGCGAAGCGGCCATGCGCGCAAACGCCGATTACGTCAAGACCTCCACCGGCTTCTCCACCGGCGGCGCGACCCCCGAGGACGTCTGGCTCATGCGCGGCGTCGTCGGGAACAGCCTCGGCGTGAAGGCCTCCGGTGGAGTACGCACCCCCGAGGACGCCGAGAAGATGATCCGGGCGGGAGCGTCAAGGCTCGGCACTTCGAACGGCGTAAAGCTGCTCGGATGAAATATATTTAATATTTCTGCCACAATTATGGAACCTTTTTTGCCGGAATGCGTTATAATACATGACGGCGGCCGCAGCAAGCATAATTCGGGCCGCAGGAGGTATTATATGAAACGCATTATTTCCGGCATTTTTATTATTCTTTTCGCACTCGTGTCCATGGCCTGCCAGTCTCCCCTGGCTCCCGATCAGGGCGGCGAAGGCCCCGCGAAGACCGAGGAAGCCACTGAAGCTCCCGTCGTGACCGACGAGCCCACGGCGGAACCCACCGAGGAGCCCACCGAGGAACCCACCGAGGAGCCCGCGGTCGGCGTCGCAGACCTCTGCATGCCCCTTGAGCTCGGCAAAGAGGTGACCGTCGATCTCGATTTCGACGGCGTTGACGATACCGTGCTTCTGCGTGAGGAGAGGCATGGCGAGTATGACAACGACTATATTCTGACGATCACTCCGGGTAGCGGAAGCAACACGATAGAGTATCCCGTTGCCAACGCGTACGATTGCCAAGGCTGGGTGCTTGACTGCGATCCCGCGGACAGCAGACTTGAAGTCGTTATTGATTTCGTTCAGGACAGCGAAGATTATACCTGCAAAGCCTTCCGCGTGAACGCCGCAGGCAGCGGATTCGATGAGTATGAGGAGGGCTATTGCATATTGATCGACGGCGAGCATCCCTTCACGAGCGAGGGCGGCTTTACCGCCGACAGGCAGCACGATATACTCGGCACCACCGACCTCAGGTTCAGCGGCGCCGTTGGCGAAAACGGTTTTAAGGCGCTTACTCCCATGAGCTATAACGGATATCCCGAGGGACTTGAGCTGAAGCGCGATATGGAGCTTACCGTTGTGAACGAGGACGGTAGCCTTGGCGAAAAGATCACCGTACCCGCGGGCGAAACCATAGCGCCCTATGAGACCGACGGTGAAAGCTACGTTGACGTGCGCACGCCCGACGGAAGGATAGGCCGCGCCGAGGTGAAGATCTCCACCGGCGACGAATGGTGCATTTATATAAACGGCGTCAATCAGGATGAATACGCCAACATCCCCTACGCGGATTGATTTTAACATTCATTGCCGCCCCGGTTTTGCCGGGGCGGTATTTTTATGCTTGTTTATATCGGAAAGTATGGTACAATATCCTCAAACGAAAGGAAACGGAACGGTATTCGGTATTTGAGTTTTGCAAGGAAGTTATCACAGCTTTTATCAAAGCGCGACGTTGATATGACGGAGGGAAGAATAATCCCCCTGCTCATAGAATTTGCCATACCGCTGATGCTCGGCACTTCGAATGGCATAAAGCTGCTCGGATGAAATATATTTAATATTTCTGCCACAATTAGGGAACCTTTTTTGCCGGAATGCGTTATAATACATGACGGCGGCCGCAGCAAGCATAATTCGGGCCGCAGGAGGTATTATATGAAACGCATTATTTCCGGCATTTTTATTATTCTTTTCGCACTCGTGTCCATGGCCTGCCAGTCTCCCCTGGCTCCCGATCAGGGCGGCGAAGGCCCCGCGAAGACCGAGGAAGCTGCCGAAGCTCCCGTCGTGACCGACGAGCCCACGGCGGAACCCACCGAGGAGCCGACTCCCGAGCCCACCGAAGCTCCCGTCGGAATCGCCGATTTCTGCAAAAAGCTCGAGCCCGGCGAGTATACCTTCGATCTCGATTTCAACGGCGTTGACGACGTTATAACCGTGACCGACAAGAAGACCGACGAGTGGGATCATACCGAGGTCAAAGTGACCGTCGTTCTGAACGGCAATGCCGACCACCCCTATTCATACAAGACCGAGAACTGCTACGATTGGAGCGCATGGCTGATCGACTGCGATCCCACAGACTCCCGTCTCGATTTCATACTTTCCGACGTTTACGACAGCGACGATTGGGAGTGCTACGCTCTGAGGGTCTCCCCCGACGGAGAGAGCGTATCGAAGTTTGAGCACGACGCATGCCTCTGCGCCGAGACCGAGGACGAAGCTTACAGCTCCGAGCGCGGCTTCTATTTCTCGATCAGGTCGGAGATACTCGGCACAAGGTTCGTTGACGGAAGGGCCGCCGTAAACGACGAGGGCTTCGTTTTCCTCACCGATTTCTATTTCGGCGATCCCGAATACAACACCATGGAGCTTAAGCGCGATCTTGAGCTGACCAAGCTCGACGAAAACGGCAACGAGAACGGCTCTGTGATAGTCAAGGAAGGCGAAAAGCTGATACCCGTCGCTACCGACAGGGAAAGCTGGGTCACATTCGAACTCCCCGACGGCGGCATGGCCAAGGCCTCCGTTGCCGAAAGCGAGGAGGGCTGGAGCTATCTGATCAACGGCGTGCTCCAGGACGATCTGTTCGAGATCAATTACGCAGACTGACGCAAAAACAGCCGCGCCGCTCCGGATCCCATTCCGGGGCGGTATTTTTTATGCTTGTTTATATCGAAAAATGTGATACAATATCCTCAAACGCAATGAAACGGACCGGTATTTTGATTTGAGCTTTTCAAGAAAGATATCCTCTTTGGTATCGAGGCGCGACGTCGATATGACGCAGGGCAAGATAGTCCCCCTGCTCATTGAATTTGCCATACCGCTGATGCTCGGCAATCTGCTCCAGCAGCTTTACAACACGGTCGATACCTGGGTGGTCGGCAATTACGTCGGCGATTCCGCCTTTTCCGCCGTCGGCAACATCGGGCCCATAATCAATCTGCTCATAGGCTTTTTCATGGGGCTCTCCACCGGCGCGGGAGTCGTCATAAGCCAGTATTACGGTGCAAAGCGCGAGGACAGCGTACAGGACACAGTGCACACGGCGCTCATGATAACCCTTATACTCGGCGTCGTCTTCACGGCGGTCGGTATCGTTATGACTCCGACGATGCTGAAGATAATGAATATGCCTACGGCGGAGATACACGCCGAGGCGACTACTTACCTTACCATCTATTTTTCGGGCATGCTGTCGCTGATGACCTATAACATGGGTTCCGGAATACTCCGCGCCGTCGGCGATTCGCTCCGCCCCTTCTATTTCCTCGCCGTATCCGCCGTAACAAACACCATACTGGATCTTGTATTCGTGCTCGTATTCAAAATGGGAGTCGCCGGAGTCGCGCTTGCGACGGTGCTCGCACAGACCCTTTCGGCAGCTCTCATTATAATCACCCTTTTTAGACTCGATAACTGCGTAAGGCTGCATCCCAAAAAGCTCAGGATACACTTCTTGATGCTGAAAAAGATACTCAAGGTCGGCATACCCGCCGCCCTGCAGATGGCGATAACCTCCTTCTCCAACATATTCGTGCAGAGCTATATCAATCATTTCGGCGACGCCTGCATGGGCGGTTGGACGGCATACTCCAAAATAGACCAGTTCCTGCTGCTGCCGATGCAGTCCATCTCACTCGCCTCCACCACTTTCGTCGGGCAGAACCTCGGAGTCAATCAGGTCGAGCGCGCGAAAAAGGGAGTCAGGACGGCGATGCTGCTCTCGATCGCAAGCATGCTGATACTGATGGTGCCCGTGCTGATATTCGCGGAGCCGCTCGTGACCTTCTTCAACGATAACCCCGATATAATCAGGAACGGAGCTCTGTTCCTGCGGCTGATGAGTCCGTTCTACGTTTTCTGCTGCGTGAACCAGATCTACGCTGGCGCGCTCCGCGGAGCCGGCGACAGCAAAGCGCCCATGTTCATTATGGTCGGGTGTTTTGTGGTGTTCCGTCAAATCTACCTTTACGTTATGGCAAACTACCTCGGCAACCCAATGCTTGGGATCGTTTTCGGCTATCCGGCGGGATGGCTGCTGTGCAGCCTTATAACGTTCCTCTATTTCCGGTTCAGTCATTGGGAAAAGCACAGGCTGACGAATTGACTTCGAAATAATTAAACCCGCAGGTTGACAGCCGGCGGGTTTTCAATTGCAAAAAAGGGAGCGCGGCAAACGCTCCCCGGGGTTTCATTGCTCCGTTACGGCATCGGATACCGTTCTATCAACCAATCCTTCCAGCTTTCAAACTCGCTGTCCGCTTCCGAGCCGAAGGCATCATCAAAATCCTTTTGGCCGAAGACGAAGCTGCTTACAGACTCGAAGCCATAGAGCTCATCCAACCTGGCGATAAAGGATGCCGCCATGAATGCGCTCAGTTTATCGTCAAGACTGTCAGATCCTTCGGACTCCCCGCGTTTATACATCGACTCATGCGTGACGGGGGCGCTTTCGCAGACAGATCCCCAGTGCATAAGTCCGTTTTCAAAACAGTAACGGGCAACAGAATCGTAAAAAGTCCTGAACTGCGAAGGAGTCAGCACAGCGGAATCGATCCCCGCACGAACGCAGATCGGTGTATAGTAGGAATCGGAATCGAGATTCAAAACCGGGGTATGCTGAAACTCGCTGTAAGGATCAAGGCAGGAACTGAAATACCAGGCAAAGCCGAACTGTTCCCAGCCGGTATTCGCGGGACCCATCAACGCGAGCAGATAATAGAAATCGCGATGAATAAGGCTTGTCGAGTAGATGGAAATGACGCCATTGTAGTTCTTTACCGATTCTTTCACGCCGTTTGTAAACCGCAGTTCAACGGGAAAAGCCGCCTGATCGGCCGGATAAGCGCCTGCCGCGTTCTCTTCGAGATAACCGCGGATGAACGCGAGGCTCTTATCGCAGCGGCTTACAAAGCCCGGAAGATCGTCCGGAGACAGAACTCCATTGTTCTTAAGGACTTTAAGCGAAGCCACAATCGAAAGCTGCCCGTTCTCCATACTCAGGCGGGACGCATCTTCCGCCTCAGGGAAAACGAGGCTTTCATAATCCCCTTTTCCGGTAACGAAATATGTGCTTGAGCTCTCATCATAAATCACAGTGGGAGAGCTTTCGTCCGGAAGCTCGGAAGCAGGCTCCGTCGCAACCGATAATGTTTCCGTCGCCGATGCGCTCGCGGGAGGATCCGTTTGAGCGGGCAGCTCAGCATTAGGCGCGGCGCAGCCCGTAAAAAGGAATGCAGCAAGAAGAAGGATCGCCGCGGCTGCCGACGACAGCTTTTTCATTTCCGTAACGCCTTTCAATCTGCAAGCTTCCCGCAGCACTTCTTGTACTTCTTGCCGCTGCCGCAGGGGCAGGGATCGTTGGGACCGACCTTCTTTTCGGCTACGAACACCTTGGAGGCCTTCCACTCCCTGAATATCTCAGCGCGTTTTTCTGCGTCGAGCACGCCGTCCCATTCGGGTAGCTCATAAAGCCAGGGCGCCTTCGCCTCGTACATATTGAACAGGAGCTTTTCATAATCGATATCGAGAGTGATCTCGGTGTCGTGATCGATGCTGTCAAGATCGAGCGGCTCCTTGAGGCTGGTGTTGATGCCGTCGAGGAAGCCAATGAAATGATGATGATCCCATTCAAAACCATCCGCAAGGGTGTCGAAGGAACCGAAATAGGTGGTCTCGTGATCGGAGAGGAGCTGCTTGTAAAGCTCCTTTTCATGATCGAAATACTGCTGCCAGAACTGCTCGTTCTCCTTTTGAGTGCGGCCCGCGTTCTGCGCCAGTTCCATCCATTCGCTGTAAAGACTCATATCAAATTCCTTTCAGAAAAGATTTGCCCCACAAGCTGCTTGTGAGGCAAATCACAATGCTGTTTTTAATTAGGCGAGGAGCTTATCGAGGTTTTCCTTGATCTTGAGAATGAAGCCCTCGGTGGTCTCGACGTGCTTCTCCTCCATGTCGGCAAGGAGCGCAAGGTCCTTGGTCATATAGCCGGAAGCTATGGTGTCAAGGGAGGCCTTCTCGAGCATATCGGCAAAGTGCATGAGCTCGGGCAGACCGTCAAGCTCGCCCCTCTTCCTGAGCGCGCCGCTCCATGCGAATATGGTCGCCATGGAGTTGGTGGAGGTGGTCTCGCCCGCCATGTGCTTATAATAATGCTTGGTCACGGTGCCGTGAGCGGCTTCGTACTCATAATTGCCGTCCGGAGAAACGAGGACGCTGGTCATCATGGCAAGGGAACCGAAGGCGGTCGCGACCATATCGCTCATAACGTCGCCGTCATAGTTCTTGAGAGCCCAGATGAAGCCGCCGTTGGAGCGGATAACGCGGGCGACGGCGTCGTCGATGAGGGTATAGAAATAGGTGATGCCGAGCTCGTCGAACTTCGCCTTATACTCCTCGTCGAAGATCCTCTGGAAGATATCCTTGAAGGTATGATCGTACTTCTTGGAGATGGTGTCCTTGGTGGAGAACCAGAGATCCTGCTTGGTGGCGATAGCATACTGGAAGCACGCCCTCGCAAAGCTCTCGATGGAGTCGTCCTTGTTATACATGCCCATGAAGACGCCGGGGCACTTGAAATCGAAGACGGTCTCGTCGCAGAGGACGTTTCCCGCCTCATCGGTGAACTTGATCTCCGCCTTGCCGGGGCCGGGCACGCGGAACTCGGTATCCTTATAGATATCGCCGTAAGCGTGACGGGCGATGGTGATGGGCTTGTTCCAGCTGCGTACGCTGGGCTTGAGGCAGTCCATGGTGATGGGAGCGCGGAAAACGGTGCCGTCGAGGATGGCCCTGATGGTGCCGTTGGGGGACTTGTACATCCTCTTGAGGTTGTACTCGGTCATGCGCTGGGCGTTGGGAGTGATGGTCGCGCACTTGACGCCTACGCCGTACTTCTTGCAGGCGTTGGCCGCGTCAATGGTGATCTGGTCGTCCGTCTCATCCCTCTTTACGAGGCCGAGATCGTAATACTCGGTCTTGAGGTCAACGTAAGGGAGAATGAGATGCTCTTTGAGCATCGACCAGATGATGCGGGTCATTTCGTCGCCGTCCATCTCTACGAGGGGGGTCTTCATTTGGATCTTGGCCATGATACAATTAATCTCCTTTTTCAAGCAAATTCGATCGTTTTATTATGGAGCCCGGGGGCTTATGAGCCCCCCGGGCAATCCGTCAAACAAAGCAGCTTATTCCTCGACAGCGGGAAGCTCGGAGGTGCAGTGGGGGCACCTGGTAGCGTCGTCGGCGATCTCGGACTTGCAGAAGGGGCACTTGCGTGCGGGCTTCGCGGGCTCCTCTTCCTTCTTGGTCAGATCCTTGAGCTTGTTGATGCCCTTTACGACGAAGAAGAGGATGATGGCGATCATCAGGAAATTGATGATAATGCTGATGAGATTGCCGTACCTTAAAATGTTGGCGCCGGCCTCGGCAGCCTTTTCGGCGGTCATTCCGGTGGTGTCGACGCCGTTGAGAACGATGTACTTGTTGGTCAGAGAATCGGTCTTGAAGAGCAGGCCGATAAGGGGCATGAAGATATCGTCAACGAGCGACGATACGATCTTGCCGAACGCGCCGCCGATGATAACACCGATGGCCATGTCCAGAACGTTGCCTTTGAGAGCGAACTTTTTAAATTCTTTCCACATAATTAAACACCTCCATGTTTATTCGACAATATCATATACCAAGGAGGTAACTTTTTCAAGAGCTTATCAAAAAATATTATTATAAGAAAATCAGCAGAGCGCCTCCGGAGAGCATAAAAAGCAGCGCCGCGCCCAACGCCGCCCGTCTTCTGCCCGCTTTCAGGCAATGAACGGCATAGAGCGCGTTATAGATCAGCACGAATACAGCAAACGCATAGTAGATCGGCATATCATCCCTCCCCCAGCTTATACGTGCTCGCCCGACATGAGCTTGTCGGTGTTCGTTATCTCGACTTTGAATCTGACATCGAGAGCGTTTATGAACTCCTTCTTATCGAACGCCTCGTACTCCCGCCGGCTCTTCATCAGCTTCACCGCGTCCGTGCCGAAGCGCATTGCGTCGCTTCCCGCTTCACGGCATTTTTCAAACGTTTCGGCAAGCCTTTCCTCGATATAGCCCGGGATATGCGTCATTATCCATTCGTTCATCTCGTCGCTGCCTAAACCCACGGGTTTTTTATGCACTCCGGCCTTCAGCGAGATATTCACGACGACGCTCGGCCTTGCGCCTGATATCATGCTCCGCTTCATTTTGTCCATGGTCAAAAGCACCGTTACCGTGCCTTCGTCCCTCGATCCGTCAAACGGGACCGAAACGGTGCCGTTTTTGAATTCGCCGTTGGCCATATTAAGATATGCCGTCTCATCGCGGGTGAGCTCCCCCGTCATGATCCAGCCGGAGAACAGCGCCGTTCCGTCCATATCCGATTTGAGTCCGCCTACCGTATCCCCCGTTTCCACCTTTTCAAGCGGATCCTTTCCCTCGGCCTGCGCCTTCTTCTGCTCCATATCCGTTATGACCTCGGGATCCATCCTCCCCATAGGCGCGCAGTAGTCGAAAACGCCCGTCTCCACAGCCTCGAAAAGGCGGCTGACGCTCATAAGCGTGACCATGCCGTTCTTTTCCATATCGAGCATTACGGCAGTCTGGAGCTTGGTTATATTCGCGTCGTTGTTTGCGGAAAGCCCGCCTATAAACTCATACGCCTTCCCCTTTGATATCACCGCCACAGCCGAGGTGCGTATCTTTTCGGCGTCGAACGTGATGGAAAGGAAGTCCGCCATATCGCCTCTCCGAGCCGTTTCCTCGCTGAATATGAAGAAGTTCATGCGGCTGAAGCTTAAAGAATACGGCACGCGGCCCTCGAGCTCCGCCCTTGCCTCGTCGAGACAGTCTCCCTCGCAGGCGAGTATGTCCGCTCCGCCTTCGGTCTGGGTATTCGATTCCTGCATCTCCCTCTGCAGAGCGAAGGTGATATAGTAGCGCTTATCCTTTCCCCTGTCCACTCCTATGGATATGACGTAACCGTAAACGTCGAGCGATACGGGCGAAAGGCATCCGCAAAGAGGAGCGGATACCGTAAGCAAAACGAGTATAAAGCATATTATCCTTTTCATGCGGAAGCCTCCCGGTTTTTCTTATCGGGGCGGCGAATGAAAGCCGCCAGAGTGACTGCAAGCAAGGGCGCGTACACAACCGCCGCGCCGTATCTTGAGATAATATCGTTCACGGTGCGGATATTCCCGTTCCTGCCCTCGAGCCCCATCAGTATCAGCCCGCAGACAACGAGCGATACCGCGCCCACCGCGGGACGCACGTCGCGCTGTCCGAACACGCCCGAAAACAGCCTCGCCGCGGAATAGATGCAGTATGACGAGGATATCATGGCGCCCGAAAGCCAGACCATTATGAACAGCTTATCGAGGCGCATAACGTAGCCGGTATCCGCCCGAAGGAAGCCTATCCTGTAAAGGGGCATAGCCATGTCCTTGAGTATTGCCGCGGGATATGCGAGGGATACGGCAAGCTGCGCGATAAACGTGATCGCAGCCGAAGCGAGCGCCGCTCCGCACGCCGCCTTTCTTATATGCGAATGGCCTTGAAGCGCGCCGCCCTCTATTGTCAGCGCCGCGAGCGGAGGCAGGAACAAGAGCGTATCCGAAGCGGTAAAGGCGGCCATATGCCCTGCGCCGTCGCTTAAAAACGGGCAGAGCCGGTATATCTCGTAACCCTTTACGGACGATATGACAGCGACGAGGAACATACCGATAAGCAGCCACGCGAAGCACCTTGCCGTTCTGCCTATGCACTCGAAACCCTTCCACGCGGCGAATACCGTGACGGGTATTATGAAAGCCAGTATGGCGGTGTATTTTGCGCCGTCATAAACGAGCTTTTGCATCACCTGAGCGAAGTTCGCAAGCGGCTTCGCGGCGCAGTACACGAGCCCGGCGGAGAAAAGGAGCATGGATACGGCTCCGAAGAATCCTCCCGTCATGCGGCTGAAATGCGCGGCGAGGTCGCGGCTTCCCTGCCTTTCCATTGACTTTATCAGCAGCAGCACGGGCAGGAGCGATAAGAGCGCCGAAAGCGGTACGGTGACGAAAGCGGAGCTGCCGCCCTCGTAAGCATAGGAATTGTCGACAGCGAACACGCCGTTCACGCACATGCTCATTGCCGCGGCCGTGACGGCCTCCGCCCTTCCTATCCTTCCTTCGTTAAGACTCATACCCTTCTCCTCCGCCCTTCCGACTCCGTATTCATATAGTCGTCCGCGCTCCCCTTAAGCCCTATCGCTCCGCGCAGTATCAGCGGGCGTTTGCTCCGCGTCTTGGGCGCAAAGGGCGAAAGGAAGGGCACTCCGAAGCTCTTCATATCGGCAAGCAGGCATACCGTCAGCAATGACGCGGCGACCATACCCGCGAGTCCTCCGAGCCACGCCGCCAAAAGCATTGCGAGCCTCACCCACGAAGCCGCGATCTGGGTCGAATAATCGGGTATGCAGAAATTGCCGAGCCCCGACGCCGCGACGATGATGAGTACGACGGAGCTTGCAAGATGCGCCGTGACCGCCGCCTGCCCCATTATAAGGCCGCCTATAATGCCTATCGCCTGCCCTATGGAGCCCGGTACGCGCTGGCCCGCCTCGCGTATCATCTGGAATATGATGAGCAGGAGCAGTATCTCGACGCCTATGGGCTCGAATACCATCTTTCTTGAAGCTATGACCGTGCTCAGCACCTCGGTCGTGAGTATGCCCTGATGATAGAGCGCGAGCGCGAGAAAATACCCCGGTATCATGACCGATACGGCGGCGCCGATATACCGCACGACGCGCAGCACGGTCCCCAGGGGGCGGCGCATATAGACGTCCTCGGGGCTGTTCATGAGCGAGAAGAAGGTTATGGGCAGCACGAGGGCGAAGGGGCTCCCCTCCACGATCAGACACACTCTGCCCTGCATTATATGCGAAGCCGCTCTGTCCGGGCGCTCCGTGGAGAGTATCCGCGGGACCGGAAAAAGGCTGTGCTTTTCTATGAGCTGCTCGAGTATGCCGCTCGTGAGCGGCGTGTCGACGTCTATCCCGTCGAGCCGCCTTCTCACTTCTTTGATAAGCTTTTCGTTCGTAAAGCCTTCGCGGTAAATGAGCGCGAGGCGCGTATTGTTCCTTCCGCCGGACATACGGCTTTCGACCGTCAGATCGTCGGTATGGATTATCCTGCGTAAGAGAGTCACGTTGGTGCGGAAGCTCTCGGTGAAGCTCTCCTTCGGCCCCAGCACCACCTTTTCGTTTTCTGCGGCGGACACGGCTCTTTTTTCGTAACCGTGCGTCTCGAGCACGGCGCAGGAGCCGTCGCCCTCCGCAAAGAGCACCGTGAGACCGTCCATTATTGCAAGCACGGCCTCGCCCATGTCCTTTTCGAGCCGCACCTCGCTGATGCGCACGGTGTTCTCCGTCAGCCCGTCTAATCCGCGTTCGCTGCCCTCGTATTCCATAAGCGGCTTCAGTATGAATTCGTTTATCTTGCTGTCATCCGCCATGCCGTTCATGTAGGCTATAAGCATGCTTTGTCCGCCTCCCGTACAGAAGCCGCGCAGTATCACGTCGCCGTTGATATCGGTGCGGAAAAGCTCGCTCAATCTCTTTTTGTTCTTCTTTATCGAGCCGGACACCCGGCCCAAGTCCCCGGAAGCCGCGTCCACTCGCCCCGGCGAGCGCATCCCATACGGCTCATCAGGGCTTCCGGGCTCGGTCTCGGTTAGCTCGAACTCGTCATACGCCTTATCAAACGCGGTAAGCGCCGATAGTTTATCCGCAAAAAAGCCCATTTTATTCCTCTTGCTTCTTAAAAATTCCCATCAGGATAATAGTATTGGCCGTTTTTCAGAATATATTAGTGAATATACTGTATTTACCGCCTTTTTTACATTATAATTAAAGAGATCGAAAGCAGTTCCTTAACTGTAACACATATTAAGGAGGTAAAAGGTTTTGAAACAGCTTATGCTTGGCAATGAAGCCATTGCCAGGGGCGCATACGAAGCAGGCGTTCGTGTTTCCAGCGCCTACCCCGGAACCCCCAGCACGGAGATCAACGAGAATATCGCGGGCTACAAGGAGATCTACTCCGAGTGGGCTCCCAATGAAAAGGTCGCCGTCGAAGTCGCTCTCGGCGCCGCCGTCAGCGGCGCACGCAGCATGGCCTGCATGAAGCACGTCGGTCTGAACGTTGCGGCCGATCCG
>CAMZFO010000055.1 GCA_947306125.1 uncultured Clostridia bacterium
CTTCACCGCCACATACACCGGCATCAACGCAGGTATGGTGGTCGTCGTCGCGGACGATCCCGGCATGCACTCCTCTCAGAACGAGCAGGATACGAGGCTCCTTGCCAGGGCTTCGCACGCTCCCTGTCTCGATCCTTCCAGCAGTCAGGAATGCAAGGATTTCATGAAGCTTGCCTTTGAGATCAGCGAAGAGTATGACACCCCCGTCATCCTCCGTCTGACCACTCGCATCGCTCACGCCCGCACCCTCGTCGAGATCGGCGAAAGGGAGCTGCCCGAGCTGCGCGAGTATAAGAAGGATATGCGCAAGTACGTTTCCATGCCCGCCAACATGATCGGCCGTCACAAGGTCGTCGAGGCGCGCGAGATTAGGCTTGCCGAGGACGCCAACACTCTGCCCATCAACCGCATCGAGTGGGCCGATCGCAAGGTCGGCGTCATCACCAGCGGCGCTGCTTACAATTACGTCAAGGAGGCCATGCCCGAAGCTTCCGTCTTAAAGCTCGGCCTTGCCTATCCCCTTCCCCGCAAGCTCATCGAGGACTTCGCGAAGGAGGTCGAGACCCTTTACGTCATCGAGGATATGGAGCCCTTCTATGAGGACGCCATCAAGAGCTGGGGCATCCCCTGCTCCGGCAAGGACAAGACCGGCGTTCAGGGCGAGCTCTTCATGCACAAGATCGAGGAGAAGTTCAAGGGCGCCGAACCCGCAGGTCCCATGAACACCACCGACATTCCCAACCGTCCTCCCGTGCTCTGCCCCGGCTGCCCGCACCGCGGACTCTACTACGTTCTGGGCAAGCTCAAGCTGACGGTATGTTCCGATATCGGCTGCTACACTCTTGGCGCGCTTCCTCCCCTTTCCGGCGTCGACACCTGCGTCTGCATGGGCGCTTCCATCGGCATGGCGCACGGCATGGAGAAGGCCCGCGGAGCAGAGCAGGCCAAGCGCACCGTCGCGGTCCTTGGCGATTCCACCTTCTGCCACAGCGGTATGACCGGTCTCCTCAATATGGCCTATAACCGCTCCGTCGGCACCGTCATTATCGCCGACAACTCCATCACCGGCATGACCGGCCATCAGAACAACCCCGCCAACGGCTTCGATATCCACGGCGAGCCCACCACCCAGCTCGACATCGTCAAGCTCTGCGAGGCTATGGGCGTCGCTTCCGTCCGCATCGTCGATCCCTTCGACCTTAAGGAGACCGAGAAGGTCATTAAGGAAGAGGTCGCCAGAGACGGTCTTTCCGTCGTCATCAGCCGCCGTCCCTGCGCGCTCATCATAAAGCAGACGAACAAGCCCTTCGTCAACGATCCCGATAAGTGCGTCGGCTGCGGCATGTGCCTCAAGGTCGGCTGCCCCGCCATCATCAAGACCGAGACGGGCGTCAGGATCGATCCCACTCAGTGCGTCGGCTGCGGCATGTGCGGTCAGCTCTGCCACTTCGGCGCTCTTCACTCTGCCGAGTAAGAAAGGGAGGTATTTATGTTCAACATCGTTATAGTCGGCGTGGGCGGACAGGGTACGCTCCTTGCCAGCAAGATATTAGGCGTTCTCGCCATGAACAACGGTTATGACGTCAGGGTCAGCGAGGTACACGGCATGAGCCAGCGCGGAGGCAGCGTAGTCACCTACGTTCGCATCTCCAACGATCAGCCCCTCTACTCCTCCATAGTCGAGCAGGGTCAGGCGGACGTCGTTCTTGCCTTCGAGAACCTCGAGGCCGTTCGCGCGCTTCCCTATATGAAGGAAGGCGGCACCATGGTCATCAACACCCAGGAGATACTGCCCATGCCCGTTATCACCGGCGCAGTGGAGTATCCCTCCAACTGCCTTGAGCGCGCAAGGGCCGCCTGCAAGACCATCGAGATCAACGCGGTCGAGATAGCGCACGAGTGCGGCACCTACAAGGCGGCTAACGTCGTGCTTATGGGCGTGCTTGCCAAGTCCCTTCCCTTCTCCGAGGAGGAGTGGAAGAAGGCCATCACCGCCTGCGTCAAGCCCAAGTTCCTCGACGTTAACCTCATGGCTTTCGAGAGAGGCTTCAATTACTGATGAAATACGATTTCACCACCAAAATAGACCGGTCCAATACCGGCGCATTTAAGTACGACTTCATGCCCGAGTCCCTGAGGGACTCGGGCATTGTCCCAATGACGGTGGCGGACATGGAGTTTTCCGCGCCTCCCGAGGTAAACGAGGCTGTGGCCGCGGCCGCTCATCACGGCTGCTACGGCTACACCGGGCCGGACAAGGCGTTCATGGACGCCGTGAAGCACTGGCAGAAGACCCGCCACGGCTGGGATATAGAGGACGATTGGTACGTTGTTACCAACGGCATCGTGCAGGCCCTCGGCATCGCCGTGCGCGCCTTTACCGCGCCGGAGGACAGCGTGCTTATAATGACCCCCGTATACCACCCCTTCTACGGCGCAGTGCTCGACAACGGCAGGCAGCTCGTTACGAGCGCTCTTATCGAGAACGCCGGCAGATACGAGATCGATTTTGAGGATATTGAGGCCAAGGCCGCTCTGCCCTCGGTAAAGCTCATGCTCCTCTGCAGCCCGCATAACCCGATAGGAAGGGTCTGGACGCGTGAAGAACTTGAGAAGATCTCCGAGATCTGCCTGAAGAACGGCGTGCTCGTCGTGAGCGACGAGATCCACAACGATCTTATAATGCCCGGGAACAGGCACACTGTATTCGCTTCGATACCGGGCGCCGAAGACAACTGCATAGTCTGCACCGCCATTTCGAAGACCTTCAACCTTGCCGGGCTCTCCTGCTCCAATATTTTCGTGCCCAACGAAAAGCTTCGTGAGAAGTTCTCGAAGCAGGCGCATACCGACGGCTGCGGCTGCGTGCCGTATATAGCAAGGTTCGCCACCATCGCCGCCTATAATAAGGGAAGCGAATGGCTGGACGAGCTCATTTCGGTCGTCGACGCTAATTTCCGCCTGCTTTACGATTTCATCGGCAAGCGTCTGCCGCAGTTCTCCGTGACCCGCGCGGAAGGCACTTATCTTGCATGGATCGATATGCGCTCGCTCGGCATGGGGCATGAAAAGCTGAACGAATTCATGGTCGAAAAGGCCATGATCGCCGATAACGACGGCGAGATGTTCGGGTCGGCCGGCGACGGCTTCCGCAGATGGAATCTCGCATTGCCGAAGGCGGAGCTCGAAAACGCGCTCGAAAGGCTTGAAAAGGCCGTAAAAGAACTGTAAAATGCTCGATCTTGATTCACTTAATCCGCCGCAGAAGGAGGCCGTGCTTTATACCGAAGGCCCCCTTCTCGTGCTGGCGGGAGCGGGCAGCGGGAAGACCCGCGTGCTCACATACAGGATAGCCAATCTCATTGAAAACCACGGGATAGCGCCGTGGCGTATTTTGGCGCTCACTTTTACCAACAAGGCCGCCGGCGAGATGCGCGAGCGCACCGAGAAGCTGACGGGAGTTTCCGCAAAGGATATGTGGGTCACCACATTCCATTCCTTCTGCGCGAGGGTCCTGCGCTATGATATAGAGGCGCTGGGGCTCTACACGCACGACTTCACCATTTACGACGACAACGATCAGAACACCGTTATAACCGAGATAATAAAGCGCTTCGGGCTCGACGAAAAACGCGTGCCGAAGAGCTATATAAGGAGCCTTATATCGGAGGCGAAGAACAGCTCCGAGAACCCGGAACGCTACCTTTCCGAGGTGGGCGACGCCTCCGGCAGGACTCTGGATATCTACCGCGAGTATCAGAAAAAGCTTATCGCGGCAAACGCGCTGGATTTCGACGACCTGCTCCTCGTGACCGTGCGGCTCTTTACCGAATGCCCGCAGGTGCTTGAAAAGTACCGCAGGCGCTTCCGGTACGTGCTCGTGGACGAATATCAGGACACGAACACCGTTCAGTACCGCATTGTGTGCCTCATTTCCGAGGAGAGTCGGAATATCTGCGTCGTGGGCGACGACGATCAGTCCATTTACGGCTGGCGCGGCGCGGACATACGCAACATACTCGATTTTGAAAACGATTTCCCGGGAGCGAAGGTCGTGCGGCTCGAGCAGAATTACCGCTCGACCAAGCCCATTTTGGATAAAGCCAATCTTGTTATACAGAATAATAAGGGGCGCAAGGAAAAGGCGCTTTGGACGAACAGGAAAAACGGCGAGCCCGTGGATCTTCTGACCTGCGATTCCGAACGCGACGAAGCCTACACCATAGGCTCCATAATCGCCACGGGGCACAGACGCGGACGCAGCTACAACGATTACGCCGTGCTCTACCGCTCACACGCGCAGAGCCGAATAATCGAGACCACGCTGCAGCAGAGCTTCAGGATACCCGTATCGCTTATAGGCGGTCAGAGGTTCTATGAGTATAAGGAAGTCAAGGACCTGCTGGCATATCTGAGGCTCGTTGCGAACACCAACGACGACGTCGCCTTCCGCCGCATAGTGAACGTGCCGAAGCGCAGCATCGGCGCGACGACCATAGCGGAGCTTGCCTCGATAGCAGAGGCCAAGGATATTTCGCTCTTCAACGCGGCGACCATGGACGGCGTGATCCCCGCTAAGATGCAGGCAAAGCTTTCCTCCTTCACCGGGCTCATGCTCGATCTCTTTGCCGCGAGGCGCGAAAAGCCTCTCGATCAGTTCGCTCAGTACGTTATTGACCGCACCGGTTATATGGCCTATATCGCCGAGCAGCAGGACGGACTTTTGGAAACGAGGGTCGAGAATATCGAGGAGCTCATAGGCGCCATGCGCGAGCATATGGAGGAAAACCCGGAGGCCGAGGATCAGCTTTCCTCGTTCCTTGAGAACGCGGCGCTGCTCTCCTCCGCCGACGATATTTCCGACGACGACGGCACGGTGAAGCTTATGACGCTGCACTGCGCAAAGGGGCTCGAGTTCCCCGTCGTTTTCATGCCCGGCATGGAGGAGAACATATTCCCCTCCTCAAGATCGCGCGAGGACGAGACCAAGCTCGAGGAGGAGCGGCGGCTTTGCTACGTCGGCATAACGCGCGCGGAGTACAAGCTTTATTTGCTCCACTGCAGATCGCGCATGCTGTACGGCGACAGGATGGCAAATCCCCCCTCCCGTTTCCTCGTTGAGATGGGGCTCGCGGACGACGACAGCGACTCCGACAGGGGCTTCTTCGGCAGGTCCTTCGGCTTCGGCGGAGGCTCCGGAAGCGCTTCAGGCAGCCGTGGCTTCGGAAAAAGCGCCAAGCCAGCGGCAAAGCAAGGCATAAAGCCCGCCTCTTCCGGTTTCCCGTTCGGCTTCGGCGATATCAAAAAGCCCGCTGTCAAGCCGGCGACTCCCTCCCCGCAGCAGGCGAAGTCGGGAAGGGCGCTCGTGGGCTCGCAGTATAAAAAGATGCAGAGGGTCATACACGATAAATTCGGGCCCGGCGTGATAACCGACATAAAGGGCTCCGGCGACACCGCGACTCTGACGGTCGATTTTGAAAGGTTCGGCGTTAAGCGCCTTGCCGCAGGATACGTTATAATGAGGCTTGCAGACGATGAATAAGCTTGAAAGAATGAAGGAGCTCGTCAGGAAAGTCAACGAGCTTGCAAAGGCATATTACGTGGACGACGCTTCGCCCGCGAGCGACGCGGAGTACGACGCGCTCTTCGACGAGCTCGTATCGCTCGAGCAGGAGACGGGCTCGGTACTGCCCGATTCGCCCACCCACAGGGTCGGCGGCGCTCCGCTTTCGGCCTTTGAAGAGCACGAGCATATAGCGAGGCTCTGGAGCCTTGACAAGGTCAAGACCGAAAAGGACCTTAAGGATTGGGCCGCCCGCTGCGGAATCGGCGAGAGATACGTGCTTGAATACAAGTTCGACGGGCTCACCATCAATCTGACTTACGATAAAGGCGAGCTCGTTTATGCCGCCACGCGCGGCAACGGCATAGTCGGCGAGGGTATAACGGCGCAGGCGAAGACCATCCGGAGCATCCCTCTTACAGTCCCCTACAATGGCAAATTCGAGGTGCGCGGCGAGTGCTATATGCGCGTTTCCGTGCTCGAGGAGCTCAACCGCACCTCATCGGAGCAGCTTAAAAACCCCCGCAACGCCGCCGCAGGCGCCATAAGGAATCTCGATCCCAAGGTGACCGCCGCGAGAAAGCTCGATTTCACCGCCTACGACGTGGGCTATATCGAGGGACGCGAGTTCGCGTCGCAGGAGGAGATGCTCTCCTTCCTGCGCGAAAACGGCCTGCCCGTGAACGATTTCTGCTATTTCGGGACCATCGGCGAAATTATAAGCGAGATAGGCGCCGCCGAGGAGAGGCGGTTCACGCTCGATTACGATATCGACGGTATGGTAATAAAGCTCAACGATATGCGGCTTGCGGAAAGGCTCGGCTATACCGACCGTTTCCCGAGGGGCGCCATAGCCTTCAAATTTGCCGCGCAGGAGCAGACCACCGTCGTGAACGATATCACCTGGGAGGTAGGCAGAACGGGCAAGCTCACGCCGCTCGCGCACGTGGAGCCCGTTGAGCTCATGGGCGCTACCGTAAAGCGTGCGACGCTCAACAATTATGACGATATAAAGAGAAAACGCGTCGGCATAGGCTCCAGAGTGTTCATACGGCGTTCGAACGACGTTATCCCCGAGATACTCTCGAGCGCGGACGAGGGCGAGCCCGCCGTGCCCGTCACTCCGCCCACCCGCTGCCCCTACTGCGGGGCGCACGTTGAACAGCGCGGCGCGCACATATTCTGCACCAACTCCCTCTCCTGCACTCCGCAGATAGTCGCGAGGCTGGCGCATTTCGCCTCGCGCGACGCAATGGATATCGAGGGCTTTTCCGAAAAGACCGCCGAGCTTTTGATCAACGAAACGGGGCTCCGCAATATCCCCGAGCTTTACGAGCTCAACGAAAAGAGCTTCCACGGGCTCGCGGGGTTCGGCGAGAAGCGCATCGCAAACATTTTGAGCGCTATTGAAAAGAGCAAGGACTGCTCGCTCGCATCGTTCATATTCGCCGTCGGCATACCGAACGTGGGCATTAAAACGGCAAGGGATATCGCCGACAGATTCGGCTCAATAGAAGCCTTCCGCGCCTGCACGCGCGAAGAGCTCGTTGCCATACGCGACGTGGGCGAGATAGTCGCCGACAGCATAGTGAGCTTCCTTGCGGACGCTTCGCTTTCCGCGCAGATCGACTGTCTGCTGGAGCTCGGAGTCGCGCCCCGCGCGGCGGAAAAGAGCTCATCCCCCGCTCTGCTTGAGGGAAAGACGCTCGTCGTGACCGGAACGCTCACGCGCATGGACCGCCACTCCGCAGAGGCGCTCATAGAAAGCCTCGGAGGCAAAGCGACGGGCAGCGTGAGCCGGAAGACCTCGTACGTCGTATGCGGCGAAAACGCGGGCAGCAAGCTGGACAAGGCGCGCGAGCTCGGCGTTCCCGTGCTCACGGAAGAAGAGTTTTTCAATATGATCGAAGGATGATTGTATGAGGATCGGAAAACTGACAAACGAACAGCTCGACAGGCTGATACTCGAAAAGCTGAAGCATACGCGCCGCGAGGTGGTCTGCGCTCCGAGCGTCGGAGTGGACTGCACCGCAGTTGCGCTTGAAAAGGGGCTCGCCGTGCTTTCCTGCGACCCGATCACCGCCGCTGAAAGCGGCATAGGCAGGCTGACGGTCAACGTCTCCTGCAACGACGCCGCCGCTTCCGGTGCGGAGCCCATAGGGCTCATGGTCACTCTGCTTCTCCCGCCCTCCGTAACCGAGGAGGAGATAGGATCCGTTATGGACGAGATCATAGGGGCGGCTTCTGCAGCAAAGGTTGACGTTATAGGCGGGCACACCGAGATCACTCCCGCTGTCACGCGGATAGTCACCTGCGCGACGGTCATTGCACAGCCTGTCGGCGACTCGCTCATAACCCCCAAGGGAATGCGGGACGGCGACGACGTGGTAGTTACAAAGCACGTCGGGCTTGAAGGCGCCGTGATACTCGCGGACAAGCTGCCCGAATGCCAGACTTTGCTCAGCGCGGCTGAGATCGACGAGGTGCGCGGCTTCGCTTCGGATACGAGCGTCGTGAAGGAGGGCCTCGTTTCGGCCAAGGCCGAGGTGCACGCAATGCACGACGTGACCGAGGGCGGCGTCCTCGGCGCGCTTTGGGAGATGAGCACGGCTTCCGGCTGCGGCATCGCTTTCGACAGGAGCAAGATACCCGTGCATCCCCTGACGAAAAAGCTCTGCGATCATTACGGCATCGACGTATACAAGCTGATCTCCTCCGGAAGCATGCTGATCGCGTGTGAGAACGGCAAAGCGCTCTGCAGTAAGCTCAAGCGAAACGGAGTCAGCGCCGCGGTCATCGGAAAAGCTGACAGCAGCCGCCCGGGCGGAGCAGTGACGGACGAGACCGGAAAGCCCGTCGATCCGCCGGAAGCCGACGAGATCTATAAAGCATAAAGGTATAAACAAATCGGAGCGGGGAAATATCCCTCGCTCCGATCTTTATTCCGCGCTATTATTTTTTAAGCTTTCTGACCCGCTCGGCGGTGAATTCCGCGATATGCTTCCACAGCGAGTGGAGCTGTTTTTTATGCGTGCAGAGCTTTTCTGTGCAGCTGCGGCAGTTCAGGTAATCGTTCGTCGCTTCCGAAAACCTTTCAGGGTGCTTGTATATGGTTATCTCCCACCTCAGCAGCAGCCCGAACGAGAGCGCAACGAGGCTCCATGCGTAGATGCTCTTGACGAATACCATCGGGGTGAACATCATGGCGTAATCCCAGTTATAAATGCGGCAGGAGCTGCAGCATTTGTTTTTGAGGAAAAGCGTCTGGAACGGGCAGAAGAACAGTATGCATATCATATCGCAGACCGAATAGGCGCACGCGATAAGCAGGAGTATACCGTCGTCTATCACGCCGAACACCTTCAGCGCGCCGAAGACCGCATTGAATCCTATCCAGACGAGCGCCACGAGCACCGCCGCGTTATTATCCTGTATGCTTATATCGACCTTGCCCGTTTTGACGTAGTTTGCGGCGAACTGCTTCTGGCATCCGGGGCTTTCGAGCCTGGACGGGAAGAACCTGAAAAGTATTTCAACGGCGAATACGAGCCATATGACGGCGAATATGACCGGAAAGCTTTTCAGCAGCTCGCTGAACGAGCTTAAGTTCTCCGTCCTTCCGAATACGTAGAATACTATGGCCGCAAGGAACAGCGCCGCTCTGTAAACGAGCTTGACGTAGTGCATAACGCTGACCGGCGTCAGCCGCATGAGCAGCGGCTCCTTATCGGGTTTTTCCCGCGGGCTTTCCATATCAACCATTGATCGATCATACTCCGGAGAAACGGAAATTATTCGTGATATCATTATGCCCCCCGACGACCGGGGGGCATTTTTGTTTTATCTCAGTCCGACCCTGCTGAAAGCGAGGTCCAAGGTCTTCTGCGCTCTTTCGGCCGCCTGCTCGGCGCCCTTTTTAAGCACTCCGTCAAGATACTCCCTGTCGTCCAGTATGCGGCGATACTCCCTCTGCACGGGCTCTATCTCCGCTATGACGGCCTCTGCAACGGCTCCCTTGAGCCTGCCGTAGCCGCAGCCCTCGAAATCCTTTACCGCTTCATCCATGGTCTTGCCCGTGCAGGCGCAGTAGATGGTGAGCAGATTATTGCATCCGTAGCGGCCCTCGGCATAGGCGATGGTGGGCTCGCAGTCCGTGACGGCCTTTTTGAATTTCTTGGTGATCACGGCGGGGTCGTCGAGCAGGGAGATATAGCCGTTCGGATTGGTATCCGTCTTGCTCATCTTATGCTCGGGATCCTGCAGGCCCATTATGCGGGCGCCGAATTTGGGCATAACGGGCTCGGGAACGACGAAGGTCTCGCCGAAGGCGTTATTGAACCTTATCGCGATATTGCGCGCCAGCTCCACGTGCTGCTTCTGATCGTCGCCCACGGGGACCTGATGCGCGCCGTAAATGAGGATATCAGCCGCCATGAGCACGGGGTAGGTATAAAGCCCGGCGTTGATATTGTCGGCATGCTTTGCGGATTTATCCTTGAACTGGGTCATGCGGTTGAGCTCGCCCATATAGGTAGTGCAGCCAAGCAGCCACGAAAGCTCCGCGTGCTGATGCACGTGGCTCTGGATAAAGAGCGGGCTGCGCTCCGGATCGATGCCGCAGGCCATGAGCAGCGCCGCCATGGAGCGGGTCTGCTGCCTCAGCTCCTCCGGGACGTTGCGCACGGTGAGCGCGTGCAGATCGGCGACCATGTAGTAACAATAATTATCATCCTGCTGCATCAGGCGCCAGTTGCGGAGAGCCCCTATGTAATTCCCGAGCGTGGGAATGCCGGTCGGCTTGATGCCGCTCAAAATGATCTTCTTTTCCATTTTAGAACCCTCCTTTTCGGTCTCCGCAAGCGTCAAGCCGCCGCGGAAAAATCTTGGTTTATATTTATATCATATGCGTTTATAAAAGTCAAGCCCCTATCGCGCGTCGGGCGGGACGTGGCCCATGCAAAAAAAGTGAAAAATAAAGCTCATATCCCGTTGCAATATCCGTCGAAAAGGATTAGAATTAAGTCAGGTCAAAAGCCAAACTTTTTTCAGGAGGATCAAAAAATGAAGAAACTGCTGAGTTTGCTCATCGCCTTGACGATGATCTTTGCGTCCGTCAACGTGTGGGCCGTCACCCCCGCCGACGAGGATGACGATGAACTGCCCGAAGCCATGATCTTCTTCACCAATGACGTTCACTGCGGCATTGAAGACGGTTGGGGCTATTCGGGTGTTTCCGGCACCAGGAACCTTGTCGAGGAGCTGGGCATCCCCACCCTTCTCGTCGATGCGGGCGACCACGTTCAGGGCGGCCCGATAGGCACGCTGAGCCACGGTCAGTACATAATCGACATCATGAACGCGGCACACTACGACCTTGCCATTCCCGGCAACCACGAGTTCGACTACGGCATGGATCAGTTCTTTAACCTTGTCGATTCCGCGGACTACCCCTATATTTCCGCCAACTTTATGCATTATGAGAACGGCGAGCCCACCGAGCCCGTATTCGATGCTTACAAGGTATTCGAGCTCGGCGGCTACAAAGTCGGCTTCGTCGGCATCACCACTCCCGAAGCGATCACCAAGTCCACTCCCACTTATTTCCAGAATGCCGAAGGCGAATACATCTACGGCTTCTGCCAGGATACGAACGGCGATATGCTCATCGAGAACGTTCAGAGCGCCGTTGACGCGGTCAATGCCGAGGGCGTCGATTTCGTCGTTATCATCGGCCACTGCGGCATAGACGAGCAGAGCTCTCCCTGGACGAGCACCGAGATCGTTTCCCGTCTGCACGGCATTGACGCCTTCATCGACGGCCACAGTCACAGCATTTATAATGAGACCCTTGAAAACGCCGACGGCGAACCCGTGCTTGTTGCTCAGACCGGCACCAAGCTCGCAAATCTCGGCATGCTGAGCATAATGCCCGGCGGCGTCCTCAGGATCGACATTCAGGCGGCCGACGACGAGGAAACCTTCATAATCCCCGATCCCGCAGTCGACGAGCTCATTGAGCAGATCAACGCCGAATTCGAGGAGCTCCTCCACGAGGTAGTCGCCTACACGCCCTTCGATCTTGTCGTGAACGATCCCGAGACCGGCAGCCGCATAGTCCGCAACCACGAGACCAACCTCTGCGACCTCTGCGCCGACGCGTACAGGAACCTGCTCGACGCGGATATCGCCTTCGTCAACGGCGGCGGCGTCCGTGCGACCATCAGCGAGGGCGAGATCACGTTTGAGAACATCATCAACGTGCACCCCTTCGGCAACGAAGCCTGCCTCGTCGAAGTTACCGGTCAGCAGATACTCGACGCGCTTGAGATGGGCTCTCGTATGGTCCCCGGTGAAAACGGCGGCTTCCTGCAGGTCTCCGGCCTCACCTACGAGATCCACACCGCTTATCCCGCGAACTGCATCGTGAGCGAGGACAAGATGTGGCAGGGCCCCGCAGGCCTTCCCTACCGCGTTCAGAACGTGCAGGTAATGGACCGCGAGACCGGCGAATACATGCCTCTCGATCTGACAAGGACTTACCGACTCGCCTCCCATAACTATATGCTCCTCAACCAGGGCGACGGCTTTGCGATGTTCGGCAGGAACAACGTCAACATACTCCAAGAGGACGTCATGATCGATAATGCCGTGCTCATCAACTATATCCAGAGCATGCCCGCCGCCGAGATAGACGGCGTCGAGTACGAGCACGTTGTCATCGAGGATTACGCCGAGCCCTACGGCGAGGGCCGTATCTTCATCACCGACGAGGTCCCCCATCTTGAGTGGGGCGACGTCAACGGCGACGGAAGCGTCGATTCCGCGGACGCTCTTCTCATGATGCGCTTCGTTCTCGATCTCGTACCCGAAGAGTCCATCTTCGCAGGCGTTGCCAACGTCAACGGCGACGAGACCTACGATATGGCCGACGCGCTCCTCATCCTGCGCAAGGCTATGGGCGTCATCGACTCCTTCCCCGTGGAATGACAGCATGAACTAAAATCTCCCATGAGCTGACAAAACGCCCCCCGCTTTCATTGCGGGGGGCGTTATTGTATCTCGAAAACCCCGCCATAGTGGCGGGGTTCCGTATAGGCTTACCGTTGATACAGTTACAAAAACTCCTGATGTGTTATAGCACAAGCGTGACTTGCCAGTTACGCTGAAAACACATCAGGAGGTCAGAAATAGAAAACGGAAGTGGATCTATCTCCATAACAATTATAGCATAGATAGATGAGTTATCCAAGAATGCAAGAGCGAGACAATGAAAGGGAATGTACAAATTTCACAAGCCCGAGAAGTTTGTATGCAGACTAGTAATTGTGTGCAGAAGACAGATTGGAAAAGCAACACAGAAATGGAACCCGTTAACGGGTAGCAAGTCACCCTTTGCATGCTGACAGGCACCCTATGCCCACGTGTGGGCAGCCAGTATTATGAGGGCTATGCCCGAAAATGAAATACCCCCGGCTCCGCCGGGGG
>CAMZFO010000056.1 GCA_947306125.1 uncultured Clostridia bacterium
GATAAACCTTATTTGGCAGCAAGCTTCTTGGCAAGCTGAGCCTTTTTACGATTGGCGACGTTCTTATGAATAACGCCCTTAGCGGCAGCCTTATCCGCCATGCTGACTGCATTGGTATACGTCTCGTTAATGCGAGCCTCATCGTTAGACTCCAACGCCTTGTCAAACTTTTTGACAGCGGTCTTATACTGAGAAGTAACGATACGGTTGCGCAGATTCTGCTTCTCGGTAACCTTGACGCGCTTGATAGCTGACTTAATGTTTGCCAAATCGGTTCACCTCCTATAAAAATCTCGAACAGAGGTATTATATCACTCCCGAACACCGATTGCAAGCTTTTTTTCCAATATATAACACGGAAATCAGATATATTGTTCAAAGAAAAGGGAAATACTTAATCGGAAATACAAGTATCGGAGGAAAACATGGGGCTTTATACGGATCTTGCGGCAGAGGCGAGGGAGATGGATCCGGCCATAGCCGGAGTAGAGGAAGAGGAGAACGCATTTGAAGATCACGTCGTAACGAGGATAGATATAAAAACTCCGGAAGCTGCGGAAAAGCTCGGCAAAAGGATGGGCCGATACGTGACGGTAGACGCGCCGGAGCTTTTAGATCGCCCGCGGGAGCTAGCCCGCGGCATTGCCGAAGCCGCGGCGAATGAATTATCGGCAATGCTCGAACGGGAAAAGAGCGACAGGATACTTGTGATAGGTCTCGGCAATCGGGAGGTCACGCCGGATTCGCTGGGACCGAGAGTGATAGACGAGCTTTTGATCACGAGGCACGTTAAGGAATTCCTGCCGGAGATATTCGAGTTTCCTGTAAGGTCCGTAGCCGCTCTTGCGCCGGGCGTAATGGGGACCACGGGAATAGAAACGCTCGAAATAATAAAGGGGATGATAAGCAGGATAAAGCCCTCCCTGCTGATAGTTATAGATTCGCTGGCCTCCCGCCGCGCGGCGAGGATCAGCACGACCATTCAGATATCCGACGCAGGTATAGAACCCGGCTCGGGCGTGGGAAACGTAAGAGCGGGCATAAACCGCGACTCGATAGGCATACCGGTTATCTCCATAGGCGTTCCGATGGTCGTATACGCTTCCACCATCACGCATGACGCCGTTTTGATGATGGCCGAAAGCGAAACGGAGGGCGAAAAGAAAAGGCTGAACGATATTGCCGAAAGAATAACGAGGGAGAGCATAGAGGGGCTTATAGTTACTCCGAAGGATATAGACAGGATAGTAAGGGATATGGCGGGAATACTCGCGGAAGGCGTGAACAGGGCGCTGTTTGCCGGGCATTACGAGGAGGTTTATGAATTGATCAAATAGAAAACGTCCGCCGAGCAGAATACTCAACGGACGACGTTTTTCATTTTTCAAGCTTTTTTATGTGCTCGGCGTCGGGGGTGACGTAAACGGTATGCTGATGAGTGTATATTACCATGCCGGGCTTGGCCCCCGATGGCTTTTTAACGTATTTTGCCTGCGTATAATCGACCGGCACGGTAGAAGAGCCCCTTGCCTTTGAATAGTATGCTGCAAGCATGGCGGCGTCGTAAAGGGTCTTATCGGGAATATCCGAGCCCTTTTTTATAATAACGTGCGAGCCGTGGATATCCTTCACGTGCAGCCATGTATCCTCGGGAGCGGCGACGCCGAACGTCAGCTTATCGTTCTGGCGGTTGTTTTTTCCGACGAGAATATCTATTCCGTCGCGGGATCGGAAGCAATAGGGCTTCGAGGGCGGCAGCTTGTTCGATGCGGCGCGTCCGTTCTTTCCTTTTGCGCGATCGTCCTTGACATAACCGGACACTATGAGCTCCTGGCGTATCTCGTTGAGCTCCGATTCGCCGTCGCAGCATGAAAGCGTATAGAGCAGCTCCTCGAGATAGGATATCTCGTCGGCGGTGGTCTTCTGCATTTGGAGCGCGTGTTCCCTCGCAGCCGTGCGCTTCCTGTACTTCAAATAGTAGCGCTGGGCGTTTTCCGCGGGCGACAGCATCGGGTCAAGCGGGATCTCGATTTGAGCGGGAGGATCCGAATAATAATCGAATACGACGGCGGACGATGCGCGCTGAGGTATGGAATACAGATTCGCCGTGATAAGCTCGCCGCAGAGCCTGAGCTTGTCCGTCTCCGCCTTGTCTTCAATGGCCTCGTTGAATACCCCGAGCTTTTTTTCGAGCTTTGATATAGCTCCGCGTATGAGCTTCTCATATGCGGAGGTGCGCCTCTTTATGCTCTCCGCGGATGCTCTGCCGGCGTAAAATGCGTTCACAGCCTCCGACATGGTATCGAATCTCACCACCTCTTCCGAAACGGCGGGAATGAACGGAAGCACGCATACGGGCATATCGTCAGCCTTTATCATGCAGGGAGAGAATACTCCTTTGCTGAAATCGCTGTAGAAGCGGACGAGCCTTTCGGAGACCTCGCGGTCATCCGAGGCGGGCCAGCCCAAAGACTCGACGAGCTTCTGCGCGACGGCGGGTGAAAGCCCGTAGTACCTGTCGGACAGAAGCGCTCCCGGCTTTGAGGAAGAGCAGAGTACGTCAAGAAAATCCTCTGCGGATGCGAAATGCGGATCGAGCTTGGCCTTGGATGGAGGATACTCGTATTTGATCTTCGGGAGTACCAGCCTCGCGGAGGAAACGGAGGGAGAGACCCTGCGTATAGCGTCGATAACGCGGTTCTCGCTGTCAATAAGGATAATATTGGAATGCCGTCCCATTATCTCGCATACGAGTTTGAGCGTTACGGTGTCCATCAGCTCCGAGCGGGTCTCTATGCCGATATCGACTATCCTGTCGCCGTTATACTGCTCGACTGAGGTTATCCTTGCGCCCGTTAAGTATTTGCGCATGAGCATAAGGAAAGCAGGAGCGTCCACAGGGGATTGCTTCTTTTCATCCGTCAGCACTATCCTGCAGTTTTCGGGGGAAGCAGAAATGAGCAGGCGGCAAGAGCCGCCTGCGGTATGGATCGATATTAAAAGCTCATCCTTTTCCGGCTGCTGGACCTTTTCGATCCTGCCGCCTATAAGGGAGTTCAGCTCATGAACTACGGCTGATAAAGATAATCCGTCCATTAAACTATCCTGTTGCGAAGCACGCCGATACCGCCTATCTCGACTTCAACGATATCGCCCCTCTGCATACTGCCGATGCCCTCCGGAGTCCCGGTGGCGATAATATCGCCGGGAAGCAGAGTCATGCACTCGGTAATATAGCAGACGAGCTTGTCTATATCGTGAGTCATGCAGTCGATGGTCGAATGCTGCCTGACCTGACCGTTCACCCTCGTTTCGATGGGGGCATGAGTCGGATCCATTTCCGTCTCGATATGCGGGCCGATGGGACAGAAGGTGTCAAAGCCCTTGCCCCTCGTCCACTGAGAGACCGCCTTCTGGATATCCCTTGCGGTGATATCGTTGAGGCAGGTATATCCGAAGATCACCTCCGGGGAATGCCCGGGCTGCACGGCATGGCATTTTTTGCCTATAACGACACCGAGCTCGCCTTCGTAATCGAGCCTGTGGCTGATAGCGGGGTAGACGACGTCGTCGTTATTGCCGACAATGCTTGTCGAAGGCTTGAGGAAAAGAAGGGGCTCTTCGGGCTGACCTTCGCCCATCTCATCTGCGTGCGCACGGTAATTCTTGCCTACGGCGACTATTTTCGTGGGCTCTGCGGGTGGAAGCAGCTCGACCTCGTCTGCGGAATAGACCCTGCCGTCCTCTTCTATGCCCTCATAAGGGGTGCTTTTAAGCCTTCTGATACTGTTATCAACAAGTATCCCATAGAAGGATTCGCCGTTAAAAAGAGCTCTGACAATCTTCATAAATGCCTCCGCGTGTCCGTTACTGCGCCGAAGTACCTGTTTCGGGCAGCTTCTTGAGTACGTAAGTGGGCGCCGCCTCCTTGCGGATGGAAGCGCGGGTGATTATGACTTTTTCGACGTCCGACCTGGAGGGGAGCTCATACATCACGGGGAGCATGATATCCTCGAGTATCGCGCGAAGGCCCCTTGCGCCGGTGTTGCGGGCGATGGAGATCTTGGCGACCTCGAGCAAGGCGTCGCGCTCTATCTCCAGCTTGACTCCGTCCATCTCAAAGAGCTTGGAATACTGCTTCGAGAGAGCATTCTTGGGCTCTGTGAGTATGCGGAGCATAGCCTCCTCGTCAAGCTGATCCAGCGTAACGATTATAGGCACGCGTCCGATGAACTCGGGGATAAGGCCGAACTTAAGAAGATCCTCGGGGAGTATGTGCTTGAGTATCTCGCCTATGTCCATGTCGATATTGGACACGACGTCGGCACCGAAGCCCATGCTCTTTTTGCCGATACGCTTCTTAATGATCTCCTCTATGCCGGCGAAAGCGCCGCCGCAGATGAAGAGCACGTTGGTCGTATCGAACTGGATAAACTCCTGATGAGGATGCTTCCTGCCGCCCTGGGGAGGAACGGAGGCGACGGTACCCTCGAGTATCTTGAGGAGCGCCTGCTGAACGCCCTCGCCGGATACGTCCCTGGTAATGGAGGGGTTCTCCGACTTCCTTGCGATCTTGTCGATCTCGTCGATATAGATGATGCCCTTCTGAGCGCGCTCGACGTCATAGTCGGCGGCCTGGAGCAGCTTGAGCAGTATGTTTTCGACGTCCTCGCCAACGTAACCTGCTTCCGTCAGGGAAGTGGCGTCGGCAACGGCAAAGGGCACCTTGAGTATGCGGGCAAGGGTCTCTGCGAGCAGAGTTTTACCGCATCCGGTCGGGCCCAGCATGACGATGTTGCTCTTTGAAAGCTCAACGTCGTCGGATTTGTTATCGGAATAAATGCGCTTATAATGATTGTAAACGGCGACGGCAAGAGCCTTTTTGGCGTGCTCCTGACCGATAACGTACTCGTTCAGAATGTTGACGATGTCGACGGGCTTGGGAAGCTCGGCGTTGTCAACGGCTTCGACCTCGTCGTCATTGTCGATGATCTCCTGACAAAGCTCGATACAATCACTGCAGATATAGACGCCGGGACCCGCGACGATACGCTTGACCATGTCCTGGCTCTTGCCGCAGAAAGAGCATTTTACCGTGGAATTGTCATCATATTTTGACATCTGTTTCTCCTAAAAGCTATTTCCCGTTACCTGCGGGGAGCGACTATCTCGTCTATAAGACCGAATTTTAAGGCTTCTTCGGCGGAAAGGAAATTGTCACGCTCTGTGGCGTCCTCTATGACGTCGAGGGGCTGACCGGTCCTTTCCGAGAGTATCTCGTTCAGCTTCATGCGGGTCTTGACGATATGCTCGGCATGGATCTTAACGTCGCTTGCCTGACCGTAAGCGCCGCCGGAGGGCTGATGGATCATGATCTCGCTGTTGGGAAGAGCCTTCCTTTTGCCCTTGGCGCCGGCGGCAAGAAGGAACGCGCCCATGGAGGCGGCCATGCCGACGCAGATCGTGCAGACTTCGCACTTGAGGTAACGGATGGTATCGTAAATTGCGAGTCCGGCGGAAACGGAACCGCCCGGGCTGTTTATGTAAAGGAAGATGTCCTTATCGGGATCGTCGGCTTCAAGGAAAAGAAGCTGAGCGATGATAAGGTTCGCTTCCTCGTCGGTGAGCTCCGAGCCGAGGAAGAGTATGCGGTCCTTCAAAAGGCGGGAGTAGATATCATAAGAACGCTCGCCTTTATTGGTGTTCTCAACGACTATGGGAACCAAGCTCATTATTCCTTGTTCTCCTCTTTCTTAATAATGGAAGCGCTGCTCTTGATGAGGCGGACGACCGCTTCGTAGATCGCGGACTGGGCGTACTTCATGCGATTCTCGGGAAGGAGCTCTTCGGCGACCTTCTCGGCGTCCCAGTTCTGACGCTCGGCGTACGCCTTGACGGCGGCTTCGTAATCCTCGTCCTTCGGCTCGAGCTTGACGGTGTCGATGATCTTCTGGATGACGGTGCGCGCCTTTATCTGATCGGCGGCCATCTTGTGATAGCGCTCGTGCAGATCCTGAGCGGTGGTGCCCATGTAGTTGGCGTAATCCTCAAGCTTCATACCGATATCGGCAAGCTGATGCTCGAGATTGTGCAGCTCGGCGTGCGCCTCGGCGTCAACGAGCTCGGGATGGATCTCGACCTTCGCGTTGTCGATTACCTGCTGCATGAGAGCGGACTCGACCGCAAGTTCGCGGTCCTTATCCATCTTGGCGGAAAGCTCGCGGCGGATATCGGCCTTGAGCTCGTCAAGGGTCTCGAACTCGCTGGTCTCGGAAGCGAAATCGTCGTTGAGTTCGGGAAGCTCCTCATAGGAGATCTCGTGCACCTTTACCTTGAACACCGCGGGCTTGCCCTTGAGGTTCTCCGCATGGTAATCCTCGGGGAAGGTGACGTTGACGTCTCTTTCCTCGCCGACGGTCATGCCGACCATCTGCTCTTCAAAGCCGGGGATGAACTGATGGGAACCGATGACCATGGAGTAGTTTTCGGCGGTGCCGCCCTCAAACTGCTCGCCGTCGACAAAGCCGGCAAAATCGAAGACGGCGGTATCGCCGAGCTCGAGGGGACGGTCCACGGCAACGAGACGGGCCTGCTCATGGCGGCGCTTGTCAAGTTCTTCCTCGATCATTTCATCCGTAACATTATACTCCTGCATGGGGATCTCTATACCCTCGTACTGACCGAGCTCACAGGTGGGCTCGAGAACGAGAGTGGCTTCTATCTCACAGCCGTCGGCCTCGGAATAGCTGAGGATGCTGTATTCGGGAGCGAGGGCGGGAAGTATCTTCTGCTCGGCAACTGCATCCGCGCAGGCCCTTTCAACGGCCATATCCAGTTCCTTATCCCAGAAGGCGGCGTCGCCGTACTGCTTCTCTATCATGCGGCGGGGAGCCTTGCCGTTGCGGAAGCCGGGCATGGCGAACCTGGAGCCGATGCGATGATAGGCGGCGTTGAGAGCTTTGACGTAATCCTCTGCGGGGAGCTTGAAGGTCAGCTTGACCTTGCCGTTTTCGATGGTGGTGATTTCAGACATATATTCCTCCGTAATCGGGCCGAAGCCCTTTTGTTAACTGTTCAGAAGCACAAAAAATGCCTCATATCATAGTATTTTATCACAGATCCATTCCTTTGTAAACATAAAAATCTCCGCTCGAACAATATATGTGGCCCGAAGGGACATAAGCTCATTAAAATATGCTCTTCACAAATCTGCTTTGACGTGATAAAATATAATGATAGAATATCAGAAAGGATGTGCTTATATGGTCCTTCTTGACGTTATAGAGAAAAAGCGCGACGGCCTCGAGAACAGTACGGAGGAGATACGTGCGTTCGTGAAGGCTTTCGTCGACGGCGAGCTCCAGGACGCGCAGGTATCCGCGTGGATGATGGCTATATGCTGCCGGGGCATGAGCGAAAGGGAGATCGCGGATCTTACCCTTACCATGATGCATTCCGGCGACGTTATAGATCTTTCCGATCTTCCCGGCATAAAGGTCGACAAGCATTCGACGGGAGGCGTTGGCGATACGACGACCCTTGTCGTCGCCCCGCTTGTCGCGGCCTGCGGAGGCACCGTTGCGAAGATGAGCGGCAGGGGGCTTGCCCATTCCGGAGGCACCCTCGACAAGCTCGAATCGGTACCCGGAGTCTGCATAGAGCGCTCCATGGAGGATTTCAAGCACATAGTCCGCAAGACCGGCGTCGCCGTAATAGGCCAGTCGGGTGATCTCGTGCCGGCAGATAAAAAGATGTACGCTCTGCGCGACGTGACCGGGACCGTCAAGAGCATCCCGCTTATCGCTTCGAGCATTATGAGCAAAAAGCTTGCCGCAGGCGCTGACGCGATAGTGCTCGACGTAAAGACCGGGAACGGAGCTTTTATGAACACCTTCGAGGATTCCCGAAAGCTCGCTCGGGAAATGGTAAAGCTCGGTAACAATCTCGGGAGAAAGACCGTCGCCGTCATAACCGATATGAACAGGCCGCTCGGTATGGCCATCGGAAACGGGCTTGAAATGAAGGAAGCCATAGAAGTGCTTACCGGAAAGGTGCCGCTCTCCGACCCGCTCGTCAGGGTATGCATGATACTGGGATCCTATATGCTCAAGGTTTCAGGCATTGCCGAAACGCTTGACGATGCGGAAACCAAGCTTACGGAGGCTCTCGTCAGCGGCAGGGGATATGAAAAGCTCCGCGCCATGATAGAAGAGCTGGGCGGGGACACAAGCTTCACGGACGAACCCGAAAAGCTTGCGGATGCGGCGCTGTGCGTGCCGATCTATCCCGAAAAGGAAGGCTATATGGGCAGTATTGACGCCAGAGAGCTCGGTATTGCCGCAGCTGTGCTCGGCGCGGGCAGGTTCAAGAAGGACGACGTTATAGATCCCGCCGTGGGCATACTGATGAAAAAGCGCTGCGGCGACAGGGTCGCCCCGGAAGAGCCCTTCGCCGTGATATACGCAAACGACGAAGACAAGCTTAAAGCCGCTGAACCCATGATAAAGGGCGCTGTGGTTATCACGGATGAAAAGCCGGAGGATCTGCCCCTCGTTTACGACGTTATCGAATAAAGCGGAAAGGTTTTTGATTTGAAAGCATCTGATTTTTACTACGATCTTCCTCCCGAGCTGATAGCCCAGTCTCCCGCGGAAAAGCGGGATATGTCCAGGCTGCTCGTTTATAACAGGAAGACAAAAACGATAGAAGACCGCGTATTCCATGATATCATCGAATACCTGAATCCCGGCGACGTGCTCGTCAGGAACGTTACGAAGGTCATTCCCGCAAGGCTTTACGCCACCCGCGAGGAAACGGGAGGAGCTATGGAGTTCCTCCTTTTGAAGCGCATAAGCGAAACGGATTGGGAGTGCCTCGTAAAGCCCGGCAGGAAGGCGAGACCCGGCAGGACCTTCGTCGTCAACGACGAGCTTTCCGTAACCGTGCTCGAATGCCTTGAGGACGGCAACAGGATAGTGCGTCTGAATTACGACGGGATATTCGAGGAAGTGCTGGACAGGGCCGGAGAAATGCCGCTCCCTCCTTATATCACAAAAAAGCTTGAGGATAAGAGCAGATATCAGACGGTCTACGCAAAGGACGACGGCTCTGCCGCCGCGCCTACGGCCGGTCTGCATTTTACCGAGGAGCTTCTTGAAAGGATACGCGAAAAGGGAGTGCTCATAGCCGACGTGCTGCTGCACGTGGGCTTGGGGACTTTCCGCCCGGTTTCGGTCGAAAACGTAGAGGAGCATAAAATGCACTCCGAATACTATGAGGTGACCGAAGAAGCCGCCGCGCTTATAAACTCCGCGAGGGCGGCAGGAGGAAGGATCATCTCCGTCGGCACGACGGGATGCCGCACCCTTGAGAGCGCTTCCGATGAAAACGGCATAGTGCACGCGGGAAGCGGATGGACGGATATCTTCATAACTCCGGGGTATAAGTTCAAAGCCGTCGACGCGCTCATAACCAATTTCCATCTGCCCGTTTCAACGCTGCTGATGCTCATAAGCGCCTTCTCATCGCGCGAGGAGGTCATGCGCATCTATAAGCACGCCGTAGAGGAGAGATACAGGTTCTTCTCCTTCGGCGACAGTACGTTCTTCATATAAGGTAATGAATATGTGCGAGAATACAAGCAATAAGCCTCCCGTAACATACGAGCTCATAAAGACCTGCGCGCAGACAGGCGCGAGGCTCGGGATACTGCATACTCCCCACGGGGATATAGAGACTCCGACCTATATGTGCGTCGGCACTCAGGCGACCGTTAAGGCGATACTTCCGCGCGATCTTAAGGAGATAGGCGCGGGGATAGTGCTCTCAAACACTTATCATCTTTATCTGCGTCCCGGCCACGAGCTCGTCAGGAAGGCCGGCGGTCTGCACGAGTTTTCCCAATGGCACGGCCCCATGCTCACCGACAGCGGAGGCTTCCAGGTGTTCAGCCTTGCGGCTATGAACAAGATAAAGGAGGACGGAGTCGAGTTCCATTCGCACATCGACGGGAGCAAGCATTTCTTCACTCCCGAGAAGGTGATGGAGATAGAGATGGCTTTGGGCGCCGATATCGCCATGGCTTTCGACGAGTGCGCGCCCGCGGGCTGCTCGTATGATTACACGGTCGCCGCCATGAACAGGACTCACCGATGGGCGGAGCGCTGCAGAAATGCGCATAACAGGCCCGATCAGGCTCTGTTCGGCATCATACAGGGCGGTATGTTCGCAGACCTCAGGATAGAGAGCGCAAAGGCGCTGACTTCTATGGATTTCCCGGGATACGGCGTCGGCGGCCTTTCCGTAGGCGAGCCCAAGCCCGTGATGTACGAAATGCTCGATACCATCCGCCCCTATCTGCCGGAGAACAAGCCTCATTATCTGATGGGCGTGGGAAGTCCCGACTGTCTCGTGGAAGGAGCCATGCGCGGGATAGATATGTTCGACTGCGTTATGCAGACGAGACAGGCAAGGAATGCGCTCGCAATGACCTTCGAGGGCAAGAAGAGCCTCAAGCAGCTGCAGTATAAGGAAGATTTCAGGCCCATCGAGGAGGGCTGCGACTGCTACGCCTGCCGCAACTTCACGAGGGCTTACATACGCCATCTTATAAAGGCGGACGAGATACTCGCCGCGCAGCTCTTGACCATCCATAATCTGCGTTTCAGCTATCGTTTGATGGAGGGTATCCGTCAGGCGATAAGGGAGGACAGGCTTTTGAATTACAGGAACGAGCTTATGCTCCGCGGCACATTCAATTGATGAAAGCGGTAAACGGTTTGGAACTGATCATAAACACATCCGAAGAAATGCGTGAGCTTGGGCGCAGGATAGGGGAGAGGCTTTTCCCTTCCGCGTTCATAGCTTTCTTTGGCGGCCTGGGAGCCGGCAAGACTACGATGACGAAGGGCATTGCGGACGCGCTCGGCATAGAAGGGATATTGAGTCCCACCTTTACTATCGTTCGTCATCACGAGGGGCGGCTCCCGCTCGATCATTTCGACGCGTACCGCATAGAAGACCCGGACGAGCTTTACGCGTTGGGCTATGAAGACTACTTGATGGGTGACAATGTTATAATAATGGAATGGTGTGAGAACGTTACGGAGGCCCTGCCCGAAGAAAGGCTTGAAATACATATCTCGGGAAGCGGAGCGGACCCGAGGAAGGTCGAGCTCGTTCCTTACGGCGAAATGTATGCACAAATACCGGAGGGGTTAGAATGCTGATACTCGGGATCTCCACATCGTCAAAATATCCTTCCGCGGCGGTAATGCGGTATGGTGAAATAATAAGCTTCTGTATAGATAAAAGCGGCAAGTCCCATTCTGCGACGCTTATGGAAGTCATCGACTCCGCGCTTTCCGAAGCGGGAGCCGAAAAAACCGATCTTGACGCGGTAGCCGTGGACGTGGGTCCGGGTTCGTTTACCGGTGTCAGGATCGGAGTTTCCTGCGCAAACGCCATGGCTTATGCGCTTGGTATAGGCGTGATACCCGTTTCCTCTCTTAAGGCGCTTAGTGCGCTTTATCCCGAGGAAGCTGCCGCGGCGTCGCTTATAGACTGCCGAAACGGCAACTGCTATGCGGCGCTTTACGAAAACGGCGAGGAGAAGATCGCTCCCTGCCCGGCTGTTATAAGCGAGTTTACGGAAAAGCTTCCCGAAAACGCCGTGATCGCGGGCGATTGCCTTGGCCGAGACGATCACCCCGATGCGGGGCTTGTATTGAAATGCGCTTCACGCGATGCGGCTTCACCGTTAAGCGAGGCTTCGCCCATGTATCTTCGTCCCTCGCAGGCGGAGCGTATGCGAAAACCGGATCATGCTTTTTGAGCTTCCGCATCCATGCCGTGGTATTTGAGGTAGGTGGCGCGCCCGCCCCTGATGTGGCGCTCCTCCTTGTTTATCTCAAGTACGGCCGCAACGTCCTTAGCCAAAGCTTTATCGAGCCTTCTAAGCCTGTCGGTCATGTCCTTGTGGACTGTCGATTTTGAAACGCCGAATTCCTTTGCGGCCGTCCTGACTGTAGCGCCGGTCTCGATAACGTAAGAGGCTATATCCAATACCCTCGTTTCAATATATGCTTCCATTTACAGCATTTACCTTTCGTGTTGCTGTTAAAAGCATATGCCGGATAAGCTTCTTCTATACAAACGCGAATATAAAAGCCCGTTTGCTTTTATGCGAACGGGCTTTTTTTATACGTCCTCGTTTACCTTATCGGGCGGGAGCTCGAGCTTTTGCGGATCGCGCAGGTATTCGGAAAGCCTTCTGAATGCGAGAGCGTAGTAGCTGCCCGAGCAGATGCGCTCGTCCATTACGAGACCGAACGGCATGCATTTTTCATGAACTATCTCGCCGCCGACTCTCTTCGGTATCTCACGGCTGTTGCCCATGGTGAGTATCATGCTCGTAGTGCCGAAATCGTAGATATGGTGATAAATGTGGTTGGTCCTTATGCTGGCAAGGTTGGAGATGACCATGCTCGTGTGGAAGGGGCTCGCCTTTATTATGGAGCGGGGGAGAAGGCCCCATTTATCCATGAGCTTGAATACGCAGACGCCGAAGCGGCATAAGCCGGGTATCTTAAGCAGAGTGGAGATGAGCTTGTCGGTGGAGTTGGTATCGCCCTCTTGGCGGTTCTCATCGATGTATTCGTCGACCTTTTTCTGCACGTCGAATATCGTATCGGTCATTTCAAAGTACATCTTGTTCATGGTACCGTCGAGCTGACCGGGCTTCAGCACGACCATGCCGACGGCGTACTCGTTCCTTGCGTAGATAGTCTTGTT
>CAMZFO010000057.1 GCA_947306125.1 uncultured Clostridia bacterium
TTTTATTGACCACCAGTTGAACTGGTGGTTTATTTAACGCCTGTTCGGCTGCCAACGATAAAAGGAGCGGATCCATCCGCTCCTTTATTATGCCCTTTGCTTTTATTCTGCAGGCTCCGTCCACATATATGCTACTCCTTCGGCGGAATCGTGCAGACGGATGGCGGTATCCCTGTCGCAGGCGAAGACCGCGCCGTATATCTCAAGCCCGTTTTCCTTTATAAACTCTGCGGTTTCGGAAAGGCGCTCACGCATATAGTTGGGAAAGCCGTTTCCTCCAAGCATTTCCATCGCCTCGTAATGATCGGCCGCATAGGCAAAGAGGCTGGAAACGTGCCTTGTCAAAGCCTCCTCGCTGCGGTCCTCGGTGATCGAGAAGAGCGTGAGATTCGGATACTTTTCATCATCGCACCATTGAAAGATGCTCCCGTGGTTCACACAGAAACCGCATACCGGGTAATCCGCCCTGCCGTTTGCGCTGACTGCCGCCCAGAGGGGGCTGACGTCGTTTGACCTGCACCAATCATCAAGCTCACCGAAGCTTTTGACCGAATCGAAGGTGACGTAAACGATGTTCATTTCCTCATCCAGATCGTCGGGCTCGAAATACTGCTTCAAGCCCTCGTTGCTGTAATCGCTCTGCAAGCCGGCGGACATGGGATCGAATATGTTCACAACGGGCCTCTGCAACACGTTGGGATCGTAGAGCGTAAGCTTGCCCTTATCGAGTATGCCGGCGGTATCCTTTGCGGCGCCCGACAAGCTGAAGTTCTGCCGGATAAGGACGCTGTATTTGCCGAAGCCCAGGGAAGCCGCACTGACGTCCTGGCGGAGCCCGGTGGGCAGGAAGAGCTCGGTATAGACCGAAGTATCAATGCTCATGCGGTCGGTCTCGATATCATACTCCGAGCGCCCCGCGACCTCGTTGGGGTCGTAATAGGCTTTATCCACGAGCTTGGGGAGCGCGTAGATGCAGAACAGCACGGCGGCGAGCACCGCAAGCCCGGTTATGATGCCCGCCTTGAGAAATGCGCGGCGGATCTGACGGCGCACCTTTTTTGCAAATGCCTTGGACTCGTCCTGCTGTGCGGTTTCATCGCGGGCGGCATCGGCTTCAAGCTCCGAGAGCTCGGGGATATCGTCCCTCTCCGCAAGGTAATCGGATATCGCCTCGTGCTTTTCTATCTCGCGGGAGACCTCTGCGGCCTCTTCCCCGCCGAGCTCGCCGTTCCTGTATTTTTCTATCAGTTCATTATATTTCATTTTCGTTTTCCTCCAAATACTTTTTAAGATCCTTCTTCGCTCTGTACGCAAGCACCCTTACGTTCTCCTGCGAAAGCCCCGTGACGGCGGCTATCTGTTTTACGCTCATGCTGGAGAAGTATTGAAGCACTATCACCTCTCGCTTTCGCGCGTCGAGCTTTTCAAGCGCCCGCATGAGCCTTTGGTTCGTCTGCTTTTTCTGCAGTATCTCATCCGGGGCTTCCGTTTCAGCGGGGGGCGGATCGTCGCCCATGGGGCTCTCGAACGAAGCTCTTCTCGCTCTGTCAAGGAAGAGGTTCCTTGCCACGGTGTAAAGCCAGGCGCGGACGTTGGGATGCTCGTTATTGAGGCTCAGCAGCGCCTTCATGAAGGTATCCTGCGTGAGATCCTCGGCGTCCGTTCGATTCCCGCACAGCGCGTAAAGGTAGAGATATATCTCGCGGCCATACCTTTCATACGCCTGCCGCAGCAGATCGTTTTCCAAACCGCCTCGCCTCCTTTCGTGAGCTTTCACCAATAAAACGAACAGGCCCGCATTTTGTTACGGGCCTGTGAAGATATATTTTTATGCCCTGTTTTCCTCTCTGCGGTAGCCGGTGGCGCCGTCCACCACGTTGAGCAGCTCCTCGCCGCTCTGCAGCCTTTTAAGGTTCTCCGCGCCTATGCGGATTATCCTGTCGAGCGTCTGCGGCAGATGGAAGAAGCCCGAGATATGCGGGGTTATATGGACTCCGGGAGTGTGCCAAAGGGGGTGCTCCGCGGGAAGCGGCTCGGGGTCTGTGACGTCGAGCGCAGCCTTTATAAGGCCCTCGGAGCAAACCGAGACCAGCGCGTCGGTGTCGATCGCCTTCCCCCTGCCCACGTTCACGAGGAGGGCGCCCTTCTTCATAAGGCGCAGGCGGCGCTCGTCCATAAGGCCGTTCGTCTCCGCCCCGGAGGGGAGCGAGAGCGCGACTATATCCGCCCGCGGAAGCAGCCCGTCAAGCTCCGAAAGTGCGTGCATTTCATCCACGTAATCGGGCTTTTCACGGACGGTGCGGCGGATGCCGATGGTGTATGAGCCCAGCGCCTTGCACTTCCTTGCAAAATCGCCGCCGATATCGCCCATGCCCACCGAGAGCACCACTGCGCCTTCAAGCGAGGTGACGCCGCCCTCGTCACGCCAGTCGGCTTCGCGCTGGTTATCGTGATAAAGATAGAGCTTTTTTATGACGGCAAGGGTCATGCCGAGCATATGCTCGGATATCGCGAGCCCGTAAGCGCCGCTCGAATTGGTGAGCACGGCGTTTTCGGGCGTCACCTCCGGATAACCGTCGGCGCCCGCGGAATTGAGGTGCAGCAGGCGAAGGCGCCCCGCCCCCGGAAGCAACGCGTGCGGCACGTTGCCTATAATAACGTCCGCGGCGTGCACGTCCTCACGGGTGACTTCGCGCGAGGGGATATAGGTGAAGCGCCCGCCGGGACAGGCCGCCTCAAGCACGCGCTTATGGTTATCGTTCACGGGAGGTGTGACAAGTATATTTAATAACATATTATCGCTCAAGGCTCCTATCTCCTTGTATTTTTGTTTCTTCGGTTATATAATACCATTAATAACGGAGGTGATTCAAGTGGAATTTTCGCTGGATCTGATAAAAAAGCAGGCAAAGGCGGCTATAACGGAGCTGCTGAATTACGGTCAGGTTGGGCTTGAGTACGCGGGTACTTCCTCGCACAATATCCCGCCGCTCAAAAAGGGCGATATAGTCGTCATAGGCTGCTCGACGAGCCGCGTTATGGGCTATCACATGGGCACTCATTCGACGGAGGATATCGCGCGCGCAATTATGGAAGAGGTCCTCCCCGCCGTAAAGGAGCGCGGGCTCTATCTTGCCTGCCAATGCTGCGAGCATCTGAACCGCGCTGTCGTAGTCGAGCGCGAGTGCATGGAAAAATACGGGTTCGAGCAGGTCTGCGTTAAGCCCCGTCTGCACGCGGGCGGCGCCTGGAGCGTTAGGGCGACCGAGGTTTTCGACGACCCAGTGGTAGTTGAGGATATTAAGGGCATGGCAAGGGCCGGCATGGATATCGGCGGAGTGCTCATTGGAATGCACCTGCACGCCGTTGCCGTTCCCGTGCACGCCGAAAATAACGTGATGGGCAACACCATGGTCATCATGGCAAGGATAAGGCCCAAGCTCATCGGCGGCGCAAGAGCCGAATACTGAACCTGACGGATATGAAAAAGAGCCCCGAGGGGCTCTTTTGGTTTACCTTAATGCAAATCAGTCCTCGTTCTTCCTGCGGAAGAGCACGACGCCGGAGCCGGCGAGGACCGCCGTCACGCCGAGCACGGCAAGGCTTACGCCGCCGGTTACGGGAGGCTGAGGATCCACGGGCGAGGGCACGGGATCGACGGGATCGGTGGGATCGACGGGCTCGGTGGGATCGACGGGCTCGGTGGGATCGACGGGCTCGGTGGGATCGACGGGCTCATCGGAACCGAACACGAAGGTATCGGCGCCGTACTGCTTGGGCTCGCAGCCGTAAAGCAGAACGCCCTCGGTAAGCACGTCGTTCACGCCGTCGTCGGTGAAGCCGAAGAAGCCCATGAAGGTGTTATAGGCAAGCGTAAGAGCGTCGAACTTAACGCCCTCGGTGATCACGACGGAGGGATCCTCGACGGAGGTGAAGGCGCTGCCGTCCTCGCTCCTGACGTAATCATGATCGTTGAGGCAGACGTAATAGCCGTTGAATACGCCGTTTTCCGCAAGGAACTTCATGCCGCGGATCTGGACGTTGAAGATATCCTTTTCATAGATATAATAGCCGCCCTCGCACTCCGCGAGCTTGCCGACGGAGAAGTGAGTGGGAAGCTCATACTGACCAAGGATGAAGCTGTAATCGCACTCGACGGTCTCTGCGGTAGCGGTGCCCTGAACGATCACCATAACGCCATCGCCGCTGTAAATGCTGTCGTAATTGCCGTAAACGACAAGCTCATCTCCCTCGATGGAGGCGTTGCCGTAGCCGGGAAGGGGATAGCAATAGCCCGCGTCGAAATCACACTCATAGTTGGGATCGAGGCCTTCCGCATCCATGATCTCGATATCCTCAAGTCCCTTGAAAGAATACCTGAGCTCTATGGAGGAGAGCGCCTCCATATCTATGCCGTAGGCAGCATAGAAATCCTCCATGTTGGAGGGAGTGGGGATCTCGTAGACGCACCAGAGGGTGACCTTATCGCCGATTGCAATGGGTGTATTATCGGGAATGCCGTGCCAGCTGTAGTAAGTCTCGCCCCAGGGGGTTGTCTCAACTTCGGGCTCGTTATCCACGCGGAAGACTTCGCCGTTCATGAGGTTCTCCTCAAGCACGCCGACAGCGGGCATGCCGGGATCGGCGTCGAAGCCGGTGAAGGCGAGCGCGGGAACAGCCGCAAAGAGCAGTAGGGCTGCAGTGATCAGTGCAAGAGTCTTTTTCATGGTTTTATCTCCTTAAAATTATTTGCGTTTATGAGTACGGATGGCGTTTCCTTCCACCGTTTTCATCTTGAAGCCGGCATGTATCGCCTTCTGCGGACAGGTGGCGTTGCAGGTGCCGCAGCGGATACATTCGGGACTGTTGGGGTTCTTGACCGGGTCTACGCCCATCGGGCATACGCTGGCGCAGGCGGAGCAGCCCTTGCAGCGGTTGCACTTCGCGTCGTCAATGCCGTACCTGTACAGCGAGAAGCGGTTGAACAGCGAATAGATCGCGCCGAGCGGGCAGATATAGCGGCAGAACGGGCGATACAGGAACACGGAAAGCACCGCGAGGAAGGTGAGTATGCAGAGCTTCAGCAGGGTGAGATTGCCCGCCGCGTCCGCAAGATTCTTGTTCATGGTCATGAGCGGTATGCCGCCGATGAGCATTCCCGAGGGGCAGACGTATTTGCAGAACCAGGGGTTTGCCTTGACTATGAGCGGCAGGAAAATGACCATCACGACGAGGAATGCGTATTTTGCATAGCGCAGCACGCGGTCGGCTCCCAGCCAGAAGCGGACGGCTCCGGGATTCTTTGCGGCATTTATGCGCCTTTCGTCGCGCGGGAGCTTGAGCTTTTTGACGGGTATCTTATAGAGCAGATCCTGCACCCAGCCGAAGGGGCAAAGGAGGCCGCAGACGAGCCTGCCGCAGAGGGCGCCGACGATCATAAGGAAGCCTATTACGTAGAAGGCGACCCAGTAGAGCGGCGCCTGAACGTAAGTGCCGGAGGCGGTATCGACCCAGGATTTGGAGGTATCGAATTCATCGAATACCGCCTGCAGCGCGCCGATGGGGCACGCGCCCCAGGCGCCGGGGCAGGAATAGCAGTTCATGCCTGGCACGCAGACGTATTTCAGCTTGCCCTGATAGATGGTGCCCTTGAGCCAGCCAACCATGAAGCTGTTGGTGAGTATGAAGAAGCCAGCCTGCGTGAGCAGCTTGGTGCGCTGCCAGACCTTGTTGCCGAAGCGGTGGATCTGATAGCGCTTTTTGAAAAGGAGCACGAAGAAGAGCGCCAGCATCGCCGCGATGACGACGAAGCTCAGTATCACGCCCGCGCGGGTGGTCGGATCGGCGAGTGCGCTTTCATCAAGGCCTAAAAGCCAAAGGATCATTTGTTTCATGTCGCCTCCTTAGCCCAAACCGATACATTCCATACAAATGGCGACTGCTTTGCGAAGTACGGCTCCGGCTTCACCGTCGACTGTACCATAAATCATAAAACCTATGCCAATGAGTATTAATACCGCAGGAACAAGGAATCTGCTAATTCGTGATTCGTTCTTCATATTCTCCTCCATCATGTATGGTTTTCTACATAGTCGCACCAGAATTCGTATGATTTTACACCTCTTATAGTATCAATCAACCTGCCGTTACGATCGACAACAACTGTCGTTGGGAACGCAGGCGGAGAAATCGTACTTTCAAACGCAGCCTTTGCGGAGTCATTATAGCGCAGAACGGGGTATGTTACACCTTTGGCTTTGAGTATTTCTTTTGCTACTTCCACTTTGCCCTGAATCGAGGAATCATAAAGCATGCCCAAAAAAGTCATGACTGAAGAGTACTTGTCTGCAAGTCTCTGAAGGTCAGGAAGTTCCTGAATGCAGGGACCGCAGTCAGTTGACCAGAAATTAATCAAAGTTATCCTCTTTCTATAGAAGATACTTTCCGTGTACTCCCCATTTTCGACAATATCATAGGTCTTGAATATGAAATCCGGCTTCGGCGTCGCGGTCGGCTTGGGGGTATTCGTGGGCTTCGGAGTCGGCGAATTGGTGGGCTTGGGGGTGTTCGTCGGCTTCGGAGTGTTGGTGGGCTTGGGAGTCGGCGTCGCGGTCGGCCCGGGAGTCTCGCCCGGCTTGGGAGTGGGTGTGGGCTTGGGGGTAGGGGTCGGCTTCGGCGTATTTGTGGGCTTGGCCGTCGGCGCGTCGGTACCGTCAGGCGCCTCGGTCTCCGGGACCTCCGTATCGGCGGGAGTTTCCGTCGGCTCCTCGGTCGGAGTCTCGGTCGCGGGCTCGACGGTCACCTCTGGAGCTTCGGTCTCCTCGGGCGGCTCGGTAGGCTCCTTGGTCACGGGCTCCTCCGATATTTCGGGCTCCTGCGTGGGCTCCTCCGTTATTGCGGCCTCATGCTGACCGTCCGCGTTCGGGTTCTTCGCCACGCGCAGGGGATAGCAGGCCGCCATTGAAAGCAGCATGAGAATGCCGAGTATTGCGGCGATGGTTCTTTTTAGCATATCCTTGTTGCCTTTCATTTAGATTTATCCGAACAGCACCATTCGCAGTATCAGCAGCGCGTCGCCGCTGTCAAGCGCTCCGTTCCCGTTCATATCGGAATGGAGGATGCATTCTTCATCTGGCACTATGGCGCCCACGACGCAGCGGAGCACGTGGAGCGCGTCGGCCGAGTCTATAACGCCGTTGAGATCGGCGTCGCCGTCGGGCTGAGGCGCGACGGGATCAGAGGCCCAGAAAGCGAGCCTTTCATCAAGTATCTCCGCCGAGCTGAACGCGGCGTGCCACACCTCGACTATAACTCCCTCCGAGTTCACTATGAAGCTCTGCGGGATGACGGTCGACTGATCGGCAACGCGCTGCCAGACGTCGTCGCACACGAACACCGGGAAGGTATAGCCGTTCTGCTCCATTATTTCACGCGCCGCCTCGACAGTGCTCGTGGCGTCTACCCAGAGCAGGCCGAACACGCCGCGCTCGGGATGCGCGTCCGCGATCTGCTGCAGTATCTCGAGCTGCGCGACGCAGGCGGGGCTCCAGGTAGCCCAATAGGTGACTGCCGAGACCGTCTTGCTGTGAAACACGCTGCCCGTGACGGGCACGCCGTAGATATCGAAGGAATAAAAACCGCTTACGTCGGTCCCGATCTGCGCGCGCTCACCATCGGCGCGGACACAGTTCGCGGCGAGGAGCATACAGATCGCGATGAGCAGAGCGGTAAATTTCCTCATGATCAATTTCCTTTCTTTTTCCCGGACCTCTTTGCAAGCACGGTGCAGAGAGCCGCTATGCCGGCCGCGGCAACGGCGCACAGGCCGACTATAAGACCGGTATTGGACGACTTTTTGGGCTCTTCATGCCCGGGCTCCTCGGACCCCGCAGGTTCGGCGGAGGCATCGGGATCGCCGGAAACGGCGGGCTCTGCGGAAGCATTGGGATCGTCCGTGGCGTCGAGGGAAGGCTCAGTGGGCTGAACTGCCTCTGTGGGAGCGGGCGGAGTGTGGTTGGGATCGGTCGTGGAATCGGGAGCGCGGGTATCGCGCGGGGCGTCCGAGCCATCGGGAGGATTCGGGTTATCGGTCTTGCCGGGGTTGGCGCCGGGAACTGTGGGCGCGGGGGTCACGATCGCTCCGCCGGGCTTGGGAGTCACTATGGGATTGGGAGTCGTGCCGGAGCCGGTGCCGCCCGTGACCTTGACCTTGAGGCCGGAAACGTTATAGGCAAGCTCGGTCGCGGTGCTCTGACCTACGGGCATATAGCCGAAGCCCTCGACAATGATCTGGAACTCGGTCTCGGGGGACGCCGTGCCGAGCACCTCGAAATCAAACTTGACCAGCTCGCCCTGAACGCTCATGGGGCTGGAGATCATCATAATGCCGAGGCTGACGGCGTTATGCTCCATATTGAGCTCGCATATGCCCCAGCCGCCGTCGGAGATGGCCTCGCGGTAAGCGTCGCCGAAGGTCTTGCCGACGAGGCGGTAGGAGGTGTTGTCAAAGAAAACGCGCAGATTGAGCGTGTGCGCCATGTATTCGCCCTTGACAAGGAGCGTGACGTTGATCGTGCTGCCGGCTTTCGCGGTAGAAGGCCCCTCGAGATAGAACAGCGGGGCGCCCGACTGCGAGGCGGAAGCGGGGATCGCGGCCATAGCAAGCAGCATCGCTGCGGTGATGACCAGTGCAAATATCTTCTTCATTTATACTTATGGTTCCTTTCGGCGTAGGACTCTCCTTGCGGATATTTCACCTTCTATATTCTATCACATCCGATTTGATTTGGCAATACCAATTATGTGAATCCTTTTGCGCCGTGATTTTATGTGAAAGGTTGCAAAAAGAGAGGATTTGGGCTATAATCTAACCAATATGATCAGGAGGTCAAGAACCTATGCGTTCTAAAACGATATGCGCCATACTTGCCGTGCTCCTCGCAGCCGCTTTTGCGGGGTGTTCCGGCGGCGGCAAGCCCTATGCCACTCCCGAGCCGATAGTCACCCCGGTCCCGACCGCCGTGCCGGACAGCGGCACTCCCGATCCGGGCTCGAGCGGATGGATAGACGAGGAGATAGATAACGAGGAATTCACTTTGGTGGACGGGCATTACGAGGACGCCATACTCACCGTCGATCTGCCCAAGATGCTCGGCGATCCCGTGACCGATATCAACACAAGGACTTTCGCGGGCAAGCTCGAGGACGGCACCGGCATAGGGATGTCCTATATTTGGGACAATTTCAGCGAGTATGAGACCGACGTCGCCAAATACGATTTCGACTCATACAACGAATACCTGACCACCGTGGTCAGCAGCGACATGAAGCTCTTGGAGTATAATAACATCACGGTGGACGGGCACAGGGGCGTCAAGGCGGCGTTCGATTATACTTATGAGGATCGGCCGACAGTGCACATCGTGCAGTACAGCATAGAAGTGCACGGCTGGGTGCTGGGCTTCACCGTCTCCACCAATGGCGAGATACCGCCCGAGCTCGACGAGGGCATAATGGCGCTCAAATTCAAGGAAGGATTTTGATATGAAGCTTTTCGGAATGAACGTGACACGCGAAGCGCGCGACCTTGAATGGGGCTTTACCGAAGCCTCCCTCCCCCGCTATCACAAGGGCGGCAAATGCGGCATGATCATCTGCCACGGCTTCGGCGGCTCCCCCTCGAATATGCGCTGTCTGTATGAAAAGGCCGTTAATATGGGCTTTTCCGTCGTGATGCCCCTGCTTTCCGGGCACGCGGAGACCCTCGGCAGCATGGAGGCCTGCGATTACCGCGACTGGAGGAAGGACGCCGACAAGGCGCTCGATAAGCTGCTTGAGATGGGCTGTGAAAAGGTGTTCCTCTGCGGGCTCAGCATGGGAGCGCTGCTGATGGCGGATCTTGCCGAGCGCAAGGCCGGGCTCCAGTCCTTTGATGCCATGATGCTCATCTGCCCGCCCGTCAGGATGAAGAATTATCTGCGCGCCTCAAGGCTCGCCGCAGCCGCCATACCCTACGTGCTGACCTCGGATTCCTTCTCCGGGCGTCCGGATACGGAGATGTATTACGGCATGGCGACAAGGAAGCTCAAGGATGTCGAGAAGCTTTCCGCGTACGTCATTCATCACACCGGCGGCATAGACTGCCCCGTGCTGATAGTCGAGGCGGAGAAGGACAACCGCGTGGATCCCGTCTCCTACGAAATGCTGCTTGAGCATCTGCCCGCGGCAAGGCACGAGATAATCAAGGACGCTCCGCACGGCATCCCCTACAGCCCTCAGGCGGAGGAGCTCTGCGAGCTGTTTGAAAGCTATTTCGGAAGCATGTGCGAATAAAGCAATATAAAAAAAGCCCCGGGGCGCAGATCGCCGCTCCCCGGGGCTTTACATATGGTCTTTACAGGATATTCGGGTCGTCTTCGGTAGCGTCGCCCATCTTGTTGTTGATCTCGACGACATTCTTGGTGTTGATGACGAAGAGCATGCCCGCCTCAAACAGCAGCCTTACTACCACGGGGCCGAGTATCATGAGGAGAAGGCCCATGGGAGCCGCGGAAGTCCTGTACCCCATCTTGCTGAAAAGCATGAAGAAGCCGGTGAATATGCAGGCCGCGGTGAAGAACACGTAGAGCACCTTCAGTATCTTCTCGATCAGCAGGGACTTGAAATTGATTATGTTATGGATCCAGACGAGGAACTTGTTCTCCTTGAATTCTTCAAGGCGCTTTTTGGGCATGATGAGGACGCAGGCGAGTACGGTGGCGATAAACGCAAGCACCGCGCCGATGATGTAAGCAACGATAATGGACATGATTCCCTCCTATGATTTTACGGATCGCTCCGAATTAACTGTATTTTGCCACATTTATATATAACTGTCACCCTTTTTCTGCTTTTTTCGGAATATTTTTCTTATGAATGATATGCCGCGTCACATGAGATAATCACCCGTGAGCTCGTCGCAGAGGCCGAACTCCAGCCCCCTTGCAATGAGATCGTCAAGCACCCTCGGCAGCAGCTTCACCGTCTCCGGCTCGGTATCGTGCAGGAGTATCACGAGCGGATCTATGCTCCCGTAAAGCCGCCAGGTATCGTTATAGGACTTCCAAAGGTATTCGGCCATGGGCAGATGCTCCGTATTGCCCGCCGGCCACTTGTCGTTGAGGCCCAGATTCCAGTCCACGGCGATATAGCCCTCCGCGTTCATCTTCTCCACGAAAGCCGTCCTCCCCTTCCTGCCGCCGACGGAGGAATTCGTCGAGCCGCCGGGGAATCTGAAAACGTATGCGCCGGCGTCGGGAGCTACGTATTTTTCGACCGCGGCGCGCCAATCGGCGACGTCTGCGGCAAATGCCTCCGGGCTCGCGTAGATCCTGTCAAAATCGTGAGTGTTGGTGTGGCAGGCCAGAAGATGCCCCTCGTTCACGATGCGCTTTGCGACGCCGGGATAGGCGGCGATGCACTGACCGATGGTGAAAAAGGTCGCCTTGGCGTTATACTCCCTGAGTATATCCAGCACCTCGTGAGTCGCGGAATTGGGGCCGTCGTCGATGGTGAGATATACCTTGCGGGCATTTGGCGCCGGCTTGACTTCGCTCGTGGGCGCGGGGGACGGCTTTGGGGTCTGCTCTCTGGAGGGAGCAGCGGTCACGGCGTGCGCTTCGGTAAAAGGGGCCGCGGCCGGTATCTCGATCGGCTCAGCCCTGCAGCCCGTGAGCAGGCAAAGCATGAGCGCGGCAAGCGCCGCCTTGAGCGCGCCCGATATCATAATTGATGCTTTTTTCGATCCGTGCATATTACCTCCGACGTCGATCCGGGATCATATCATATGCGAAAATGGTCGGCATGATTCGACCTCCGGAGATAGTATACAACTTTTTTCAAAGCAAAACAAGGGTTTTTATTGTCGAGCAGGGTCGAGAAAAGGCGGAAGCGCATGCGCTCCCGCCCTGAAACCGTATTGATTTACTTTTTGAGCTCGGCGATCCTTGCGATGAGCTTATCCATGAGTTCCTTATTCGCCGCGAGCTTTGCGCGCTCCTCGGCGACTACCTTCTCGGGCATTCTAAAAACAAGCCCATTTCAAATATGTTTTTGTTGTTTTTTTGCACTTGTATTGTGTTTGGATAAGTGATATAATGTTTTTGTCAAAAAGCATTTAGATGATCAAGTGATTCATTGCTATCACGGATAATCTATTCCATTATCTTTTTGCTAACGATATTCAGATTGCACACAAGGAGAACACATGATGCATTGTCCTAATTGCGGTATATCTCTAGATAATGACTCAAACTATTGCATAGCATGTGGCATACAACTAGATGATTCTAAAAATAGCGAAAGCACCGATGTCGATGTTAAGTCCGAATACGACCCTATAACAGTATCTGCTGAAACCGGCACTAAAAGATCCAATTCTATTTGTACTTCACTTTTTGTTGGTAAAATTATCGGGCTAATAGTTGGTTCGTTACTGATTCTTATTGGTATAATTAGTGTGTTTTCTTCGAGAGCGGGAGTTTCATCTACTTCCTTTGGTGGAGATTTTTATACCTATACTTACAAAGGTATAGTAGCCATTTATGAAATCTTAGCATCAATAGACGTGATGCTAGGATGGATCCTAGTCGCTTTGGGTACGATTGTTGTAATTCTATCGCTACGCAATAAATAAAGTGTCACTGCAGTATAATTAGACATGGAGGTTTTAAGGCATGTATTGTAAG
>CAMZFO010000058.1 GCA_947306125.1 uncultured Clostridia bacterium
AACGCAAAGCCCCCGGCCGCGCCGGGGGCTTTTGATCGCCATTTGGGGGTTTATTGCGGATCGCTGTCGACTATTTGAACCGAAGCGATCCATTCTTCAAGTGTGTTTTTATCTATGGGGTCGACCGCAGCAACCAAAGTGAAGTAATACCCGTTTTCTACCCATGCGGCGTAGGATCCGCCTTGCGCAAAATAAATGCGCACGATTCTTCCGGCGATTTCTTTTTCATAGATTTCGCCGTGCTCATTATTGACCGTTTCCCCAATTTCTCCTTTTGCGTACTGGTTAAGGTTAATACCATTATTATCATCATCCATATACGTTCTTGAGATCCAGACTTCGTTCACGATCTCTTTTATAAGCTCGAACCCTTCCGGCACTGGAGTCAATACGTACTCCTCCTCAATAGTGGCCTTTGTCACATCCGGGTCGGTATACTCCACATAATCCCCGAATTCCTTCACAAAGAACCCCGCAATGCTCTTTCTTATCTGCGGCACGGCGCAGGCGACGGCGGTAAGCGCAAGCAGAGCGGCGATGGCGATGACGAGTATCCTTTTGCCGCGTTTGCTCAGGCCCTTCTTATCGTTAGGCTTGCCCGTTTTTATGAGCTCCGCCATCTTTGCCTCGTGCTCTTCAGAGAACTCATGGGGCTCCTTTTCGGCTTCCTTTACCGCGAAAGCGAACTCTTCGTCTATGCTTCGGGCGAGTATTTCGGCAAGCTCCGCCTTTGAGACCGACATCAGGCCGCACCCCCTTCCGCATCGAGCAGGGAAACGAGCTTCTTCTTCGCCCTTTGAAGCCTCTTGGTAATGGTCGCGGGCTTTTCGTTCAGAGTGCCGGCGATCTCGGCGGTCTCAAGCTCGAGGCCGAAGCGCATCCAAAGCAGCTCGCCCTCCTCCGGCATCATCCTCTTTATCGCATCGACCACCTTTTGATACAGCGCCTTTGCATAGAGCCTCTCTATAAAAGCCTCGTCCGTGTATTCGAGGGCGCCGTTCCCCGCCTCCATACCGGCGGCGTCCAATGAGACCACGCGGGAATTCTTCTTTATCAGGTTTATAGCCCTGTACTTAGTCGCAATGAAAAGGAAGCGCCTGCACTCCTCGTCCGTGCGGGAGACGAGCTTGCCAATGCTCCTGTCCGCGAGCTCGCAGAACACGGTATGCACCACGTCCTCCGCGTCTTGATCGTTCCTGAGATAGGTCTTGGCTATGGCGAACATAGCGGCGCGATTATCGTAATACAGCCTTTCGCAAAGCGCGCGCTCCTCCTCGGTCTCTATGAGCGATAAGAACATCAGCATGGCGTTCCCTCCCGGTTTTCCTTGTGGATATGATACCATATCGGCCCGCCGAATTCAACCGAAAATAATATATTTGCAAATTTGCCAAAAAAGCTGTCCACTTTTGCCCCGCAGAATTGATTTATTAGTGAAAGGACAAAAGAAGAGCGGAAAAACCCTTGATTGATATGGACGCAAATGCCCTTTTGCACCGCCCTTTGAGAAAAAAGAAAGGAACTATCGCTATGAACTCCGCAAAGAGATTATTCTGCATAATGCTGTGCGCTGCTATGGCGCTCTCTCTTGCAACCTGCAAGCGCGATAAAGAGCAGGAGACGGCCGCCTCCCCCGCGCCGACCGAGACCGTGACGGAGCAGCCGACCGAAGCGCCGACTGAGGCTCCCACGGAAGCGCCGACTCCAACGCCCGCTCCCACCGCGGAGCCGACTGAGACTCCTACGGAGGTCCCCACTCCCGAGCCCACGGCAACACCGACTCCCGAGCCGACGCTCAAGCCGATAGAGGAGTTTCCGCTTCCCGACGATCCCGAGGTGCTTGGCGACTGCATTAAGGACGCCGAGATCATCCTGCATCTTTCCTACGGCAACGGTGAAAACGAGGTCGGATATTCCGACGCAGGCGACGTCGATTCCTTTCAGCGTTCTCCGGAAGCTTTTGTGATAAAGGATGGGAAGGTCTATATCCTTGATTCTTTGAGAAACCGCGTTATCGTCTATGAGGATGGCGAGCTCAGCTATATTCAGTTCCCCGAGCCCGAACACTATTACGACTACTATCAGGCGATGGCGATAGTTGACGACAGGATATATGCCTGCTCCTGCGAGTATCTGATCAACGCGATACCCGTATTCGATATGACCGGCAGTCTGCTTGAAATGATACCTCTTCCGGAGAAGGTTCAGGAGCAGGGGGTGTTCAAGCTCTTCGAAGAAAACGGGAAGCTCATCATGTTTGATAATTATCTTTCATGTTACGAGCTGACCAGCGGCGAATTCGTTGAGCAGTACGTTATCGGTGTGGAGGGCGCTGGCGGTCCGGAAAAAACCTATACGATCGGCGATGATGTGATCGATATCTACACAGGTGAAAACTCGATGTCATCCGGGTTGAGGATATACAGGAACCGTGTATATTGCTATGCGTATACGTATAATCCGGATATCCCCGCTCCGCGCGCAGAGATGAGTTACCGCATATATGACTTCAACGGCGAGCTTCTGGGCGCGACGGTGGTAGACCGCAGGAACGTGCTTGTTTATCCGAGAAACGCGATGTTTATCAACTCCGATGGCGAGCTCTACATCATGTGCTGCATGCAGGATGGCCTTTATATCACCAAGCCGCATCTGCGCATGGAGTACGTCTCACATCTTGATGTGATATTATGCTCGGTCTCCGGCGCGGCCGAATGATGCACATACTCGGGGGCGGAAAACAATATATTTTGTTTTTCCGCCATGATCCCGTCCGATTTCGCCCCGCTCATGCGTCTATAATACGAAGGCCAACGGGAACCGGGGAGCGTTTGAAAATATATTTTCCTGCCCGCCGCGCAAAACGGGGTTTTCGGGGATGTATAAGTGAGGAAACGATCTCCCCGAACGCAAAAAACCGGGAACCCTTCGCCCCGCTCGTTCGTTATATATACAGAGGCGAAGTTAACGGCATTAACCGTTGAAACGATAATTGATAACTCAAGGAGGAATAAACCCATGAAACTCATCAAAAGACTTTTCTGCATCATGACAGCTCTGCTGCTCGTATGCTCCGCCGCGCTCCCCGCGTTCGCCGTCGGAGCCTCCGAGACCCCTTCCGGCTATGACGCTCACGATTACGCCGCGCTCCGTGATTTCTTTGAGCTCCCGAGCAGGCAGGGAGTGCCCAACGGAATGATAATGAGCGAGGATTACGATCCCGAAGACCCCACGACCTGGACAGGCGTAGTTTGGACCGATGGCTCTGTGAAAAAGCTTTATTCATGCTCGCTTTACGATTACGGCTACGCTGGAGTGCTCGATCTTTCCGGCTGCTCCGAGCTTGAGCTGATCGACTGCTCCTGGTCAAGCTTCGATGGAATCATTGCAAGCAACTGCCCGAAGCTCAAGGTGCTTATCTGCGCCACAAACGAATTGATGACCTCCCTTGATTTTTCCGGCTGCAGCCTCCTTGAAACGCTCGACTGCAGCGGCGATTCTCTCGGCAGCCTCGATCTTTCCTCCTTCAAAAAGCTGAAGACGCTCAATTGCTACTGCTGCGAGCTGACCTCGCTCTATCTCGGTGAGCTTCCCTTGCTCGAGTACATCGACTGCAGCGGGAACCGCCTCACGGCGCTCAACGTCTCCGGCTGTTCCGCGCTCCGCGAGCTCAACTGCGACGCGAACTCCTTGGTCTCTCTCGACGTTTCCGCCAACACCACCCTCAGAACACTTTTCTGCAGCGACAATCCCCTTACCGAGCTAAACGTATGCAAAGGCCCGGCGCTCATGTCCCTTGTCTGCATGAACGATAAGCTCAGGGAAATAGACATTGCGGGCTGCCAGCTCGGCGTTCAGAAGCTCAGCGTCAGCGGCATGGGTTACGTCGGCTGCGACCTTGCCTTCGCCTATCCTCAGGCCAACGTCGTTTATGCTTATCCCGCCGCGGGTTCCGAATTTGTAAAGTGGGTGGACAGGGACGGCCAGCATATCTATTCTCAGCCTACCGCCCCCTATTCCGAGCTGCAGGCCTATATGACCGCCGTGTTTGAGGGCGGCGGGATCACCGGCGACGTCAACGGAAACGGAGCTCTTGACACCTCCGACGCGCTTCTGATACTCCGCTATGCGCTGCAGATCGAAGCCGTGCCCTCCGGGCTCGAAGAGCTCTGCGATGTGAACAGCAATGGCGTCATCGAAGCCGCCGACGCTCTTCTCGTGCTCCGCGCCGCGCTCCTGCCCCCCGCGGAGGAGGACTTCTTCATGGAGCTTGCGCTTGGCGAGACCGCATATGCCGATATCGACGGCGACGGAGCGGCGGACGAGGTGCTCATCGAGCACCTTGGCGAAAACGAGGAGATGGAATGGGAGCAGTGCACCCGTCTTACGATCACCCTTGCCGCCGATCCCCAGAACCCCTTCGTGCACGACGTACCCAATCGCTGGGTCTGGGACGCCGCCATCGCAGACTGCGGCCTTGAAAACGGCGGACTTGCCGTGATACTCGGCCTTGAATCGGACGAGCGCTTCTGCACCGTCGCCGCGGGCATTTTTGACGAAGGAGCGGGCCTTGAGGCAGTCGCCACGGAGGATTTCCTCTTTAAGATCCCCAATGACTTCGTCTATGATCGCTCCGAGGGAGTCCCAATGGAGCGCCCCACCGAGATATTCGGCTCCTATTATCTTGACGGCAGGTTCCTGCTCACCGGAAACGGCTTTGAGAATATCACCGAGCGCTACAGCTACCCCACCAGGTGGCCCTGGCCCCTCACGCTGAAGCGCCCCATGGACGTCGTGCTTGAGGACGGCTCCGCTTACACCGTCCCCACCGGCGGCATAATAATCGCCCGCTTCACCGATATGGAGACCTACGCCATAGTCGAGCTGGAGGACGGCCGCCTCGGCCGGGTCGAGGTCAGCTTCAATAATTACCATCACCCGCTCATCAACGGCATAGATCAGGACGAATACGCCGTGATGCCCTACGCGGATTAATGCGGAGAAAATGATGTTTGCACCAACGGGGACGGTTCTCCTTGGTGCAAACCAATAAAAAATATAACGAATGCACCAACGAGAACCGTCCCCGTTGGTGCATAAAAGAGGCCTCGCATCTGATTTGGTGCAAAGCAAAAGGCGCATTGCTATGAACTCAAATAACGTACAACAAAAGAATCACATCCCCGAGATAAGCTTGTTTCAGTTGATAAGGCTTATCGAAAAAAACGATACAGAGCTGTCAGAGGTCACACGATACAATTTCCGGTGCAGAAAATGCGGAAAAAATATGCGATATTATGCACCGCACTCAAACAGTTCCAGAGCATTCAGAGGACTTGCTATTGCCGGAAGCGGTTTGGTATCGCTGTTTGTTATTGTTTATCTGCTTGCAGCTTACCATGAAAGCATAACAACAGCATATACGCTTTTGCTGTTTGTCGGCCTTTTCCTGCTGGCCTTTGGGGCAGATTTCTTAGTAACCCTGATCCTTGCAGTTCGTATACGAAACGGGAAATTTGGATGCTTCGTCCATGTGAAGGATGAAAACGATGAATCGCTTCAAAACAAGTGTCAGACGGAAGGTTCTGTTGATATCTAATCATAACGCGATATGTCTGAGGTATCGTTCTCTCGAAAATGAGCCATGAACACAATGGGACGGCTTCAACTTTGGAAAGGAACTCACTGCTATGAAAAAAGCTCGCAGATCCGGCCTTATTGCCGTTATTCTGGTTTTAGCGATGATCGCCGCGGCATTCGTCGTTATGGTCGTTAAAAACACCCCGTACGGGAGCTCGATGAAATTCGGGATATTCGATGATATCGGGGAATTAGCGGCGCTGGAAAAATACGCCGCTGACGGTGAAGAGCCGGAGAAGGACACCGCTCTTAAGAACCTTGAACCGAAGGAAGCTTGGGTAAGGGTTTTGAACGTCGACGGCTCGAAATGCACCGTAAGGGCGTACGTTTTCGGTTCTCAAGAGGATGCGGCCGAATACTATAAGAAGGCGGCAAACCGCACCAAAGTGAACGAGGGCGCCAACGGAAGCGCAAGCGCGGGCGGGCTTTTCGGCCCCGCCCGGTACGTGACCGTGAACGATAGAAACGTTCTCGTGATAACAGGAAAAAGCTTAGCGGAGATTTCAAAGGCGCTGGATGCGTTCTTTGAAGCAGACCCGGGAGCGCTGAGTCCGTTTGAAAAGAAACAATAGGATCAAGCAATGCAATAAAGAGGGATCGGCACGAAAAGCCGATCTTTCTTTCATCTTGGCCAATGCGTTTGTTCGCTCTTCGGCGAAAAACAAACGATCCATGCACCAACGGGGACGGTTCTCCTTGGTGCAAACCAATAAAAAATATAACGAATGCACCAACGAGAACCGTCCCCGTTGGTGCATTTTTATGATGATCTTACTTCCCGCACTCCTTGACGAGTCTCCTGAACTCCTCGATGCGCTCGCGGTAGGATTCAAGGCTCATGCGCCAGAACTCCTTGTCGGTCAGGTCTATGCCGGCGATCGCGGCGGTATCCTCGACCGAGCAGACGGGCGTGGCGTGCAGCAGCTCCCTGTACTTCTTCACAAAATCGGGACCCTCAGCGCGGTATCTGGCGTAAAGGCCGCGTGCGAACAGGCCGCCGAAGGCGTAGGGGAAGTTATAGAAGGAGAGGCCGCTGGAATAATAATGCCCCTTGCATATCCACATATAGGGGTGCAGATACTCGGGATCGAGACCGTCGCCGTAAGCCTCCTTCTGCGCATCCAGCATCATCCCGCAGAGCTTATCGGGGAACATGAACTCGTTCTCGCGGTTCTCGAAAACCGCGCTCTCGATAAGGAAGCGGGAGTAGATATCCACTATTATCTGGGTGGTGTCCATAAGCTGGCTCTCAATGAGCGCAAGCTTGACGGCGGGATCCTTCGCGGCGGAGATGGCGGCGTCCATTACCACGTGCTCGTTGAATGTGGAGGCCGTTTCCGCAACGGGCATGGAATAATCGTCGTTCAGGGGGCGGTGATCCTCAACGTTCAGGTTGTGGAAGGCGTGGCCGAGCTCGTGCGCAAGGGTGACTATATCGCTGAACGAGCCGTCGAAATTAGTCAGCACGCGGCTCTGATTATAGCCCTTGAGCCCCGCGCAGAAAGCGCCGCCCACCTTGCCCTCGTGGGGGTAAAAGTCTATCCAGCTCTCGTTGAACGCCCGCTCGACCATATCGTGCAGATCCTTGTCGAACCCGGCGAAAATGTTCAGCAGGTAATCGCGCGCCTCCTCGGCGGTGTAGGTTTTGTCGTTCGCGCCCATGGGAGCGAAAAGATCGTACCAGGGCAGGCCGTTCTTATGCCCCAGCGCCTCCGCCTTGATCTTAAGATACTCGCGGAACATGGGCATATACTCCTGCATGGCGGAAAGCAGAGCGTCCAAAGTCTCGCGCTTCATGCGGGCAAAATGGAGCGCCTGTGAGAGGGGGCTTTCAAAGCCGCGCAGTCTGCACTCGTTTATGACCTGCAGCTTGATGTTGTTCAAAGCCGCGGCGACGGGATCCTTTATCTTATCGTAGCAGGCGAGCTCCGCCTCATACGCCTCACGGCGGACGGCGGGATCGGGATCGTAGGCCTTATTGCGGATGGCGGAAAGGTTAAGCTTCTCGCCCCTGAAATCCGCGGTGACGGAGGAGGTGAGCGAGCTTTGCAGATCGCCCCACGCGCTGCCGCCGGAGATATCGTAAAGGGCCATTATCTCCTCCGCCTCCTCCGAAAGCTCATAGCGGCTGTCTTCCTTTATATTGCGCAGCATATAGGCGTAATCGGTAAGCTTTTCGTCAGAGGCGATCACCTCGTCAAGGTTCTCTATCGAAGCGACGAATTTGTTAAAGCTCGTCCTCGCCTTGGTGGTGGCGCTCGATTTCGCCATCAGCTGCCCCATGTAGGCGGCGGCCTTCTCATCCTTGGTGTTGCAGGCCTGGTTGAGGCTGCAGAAGGAGAAAAGCTTCATAAAAAGCTTGCTGCTCTCCTCATAGAGATCGAGCATGCCAAGCAGCGCCTCACGCGCGGGCTTTTCCTTAAGGCATTTGGCGGCGGCGTTTATATCCTCCGTCACCTTATCCACCGCGTTCAGATCCTCCTTAAACTCCGGAGCGTCATAGCCCTTATAGAGCACTTCCAAAGACCATTCTCTGTTCATATTTTTCCTCCTGAATTGCCGTGCGGCATATTTAAACAAATACATTATAACAGCCCTTAAGGCTTATGTCACGAAAAAAGTGCGAAAAACGCCTGCGGGCTCAGCTCCCCGTAAAAGCCTTTATCTCCCGCTCCAAAAGGCGGAACACGTTCGCAACAAGGAAGCCGTCGGCTATCGCGTGGTTAAGGCGAACGGTCACGGGCATTAAAAGCCTGCCGTTCTCCTCACGATACCTGCCCCAGTTGACTATCGGCGGGAAGTACAGATAGCCGTCCGGCAGCTCAATGTTCAGCGAATCGTACGAAAGCCACGAAACGTATGAGGCGTCGAACCAGTTGGGGTATTTTCCGTCGTCAAAAACGTACTCGCGGGTCTGCTTCGCGGCTTCAATATCGCGCAGGGCGTTCTCGTAAAATGTCCTGTAATCCTCACAGTAAAGGGAGTGTACCGTGGTGCAGGTCTCCGTATCCTCGTGAAAAACGTAATGACATGGATTGATAACGTCATAGCATATAAGCTCGCCCGTGTTATAGAGATAATCCATCTTATAGTCGTCGCGCGAATTCAGCACCTTCGAGAGGATATAAAGAAAGTTTAAGTAAAACCTTGTGCCGGTCCTTTCGGAATGCGCGGCAAGCTCGGTCACGTCTATCCTCGCCGTCATGGATACAGAGCATTTGCAGTCCTCGGAAAAGTGGCGGAAAACGCCCTTCCTGTAGTACTTTTCCATGTCGATCACTTTATAGTTCATATTCCTCGTCCTCACACGCCCGGTTCGGCCGCTTGCACGGCGCTTACAGCTCCTTTTTGAAGCAGATTATGCGGTTGGCTTCCTCAAATCCCATCGCCGAATGGAAGCTTATGCTTTCTTCGTTATCAAGCTCGCAATCGCTCGCAAACTCACGGCAGCCCTTTTCACGGGCCCACTTCTCGCATTCAGAAAGCAGCTCCGCGGCAAAGCCCCTCTTCCGATATCCTTCGGTGATGAAAATGCCCTCAAGATATCCCACGGGAGAGCTCTCCGTTCCCTCAACGTAATCATGCCTAAGCTGGCACTGGGCAAAGCCGATGGGCTTATCATCCGCGTATTTGATGAAGCAGGCGGCTTCATCGCTCGTCACAAGCTCGTAAAACTCCTCAGCCATATCCTCCGGAGAGTGATCCTTCCACATATGCGCCGCCATGGCGGCAAGCGCGCCGGCGTCCTCCGCGTTCGCTCTTTTGACCTTTGTGCGTTCCCCCGAGCGGACCGGGCCCGGTAAAAGCTCCTTCAGTCTGCTCTTCAGCAGGGGTATGCCCTCCTCGCTCCACCAGGTATTGTCAACGCCGCCGGAGCTCATTCCGCCGTGGGCAAACTGCTTTATCACGGCAAAATCCATGTATTCGTCCGTCAGCGGCTTGCCCGAAAGCGCAAGGTATTCCGCCTTTATCCATTCTTCAAGCTCTTCGGGAGAAATGATATCCATATCCTCCGCAAGCCCCTTCAGGTGATCCCAGAAGTAAGGGTCGCCCCTGAAGCCCCATTGCCGGGGCCTTTCCCTGAATATTATCGAAAGCTTCATTTTTCGCTCCTTTCGGAAAATCGTTCCGGCTTGATCGAGCTTCGGCGCGCTTGTATCAGTTCAGGGCAAGCAGCTCCAAAACCTCCGCCGCGTTCGTGTCCGGCTTGACCTTGGGCATGACGGCTTCTATCACGCCGTTTTCGTCGATTATGAACGTGGTGCGGACGACGCCCATGCTCACCTTGCCGTAATTCCTCTTCTCCTGCCAGACTCCGTATGCCTCGATGGCCTTGAGCTCCGGGTCGGAGAGCAGCACGAAGGGCAGCGAGTATTTCTCCGCGAATTTAACGTGCGAGGCGACCGAATCGCGGCTGACGCCTATAACGGCGATATCCTTTTCGCGGAAGCGCTCGTAAGCCCCCGCGAAGGCGCAGGCCTGACGGGTACATCCGGGGGTGTTGTCCTTCGGGTAAAAATAGAGCACGACCCTCTTCCCCTTAAAGTCGGAGAGGCTGACGGGGTTCCCGTCCTTGTCGTTAAGAGTAAAATCCGGGGCCTGAGATCCTTTTTCGAGCATGGTGATACCTCCTTATTCCAATTCCTGTTGATCAACTAATGGGCAGAAATACCTGTACTTGAATTTGAATTTGCCGTACCGTATCGCCTTTTGCGGGCAGCGGTGGTAGCAGGCGAGGCAGCCCGTGCATTTCTCGCCGAATTCGGGCCTGCCGTCCTTCACGGTAATATTCCCCGCGGGGCATATGCGCGCGCATTTGCCGCAGCCCACGCAGGCTTCCGTGACGGAATAATGCTTCGCGTTCCCCTTCGTGCTCTCGCGCACTTCCTCGCTGAACCTTCTGCCGCCCTTCTTCGCCTTGGGCTCGAACGCGGCGTTTTCCTTTATCTTTCGGGTGATCCGCGCTATCCTTGCCGGGGCCTTTTTGAGCGCGCCCTTCCCCGCTCCCCTCGGCACGGGCACGAACACGGTATAATTGTTCACCATGCGCAGCGTGAACACCGCGCGTACGTCAAGCCCGAAGCTCCTCGCGTCATCATAGGCCGCGCGGTCGGCTCCCATGGGCGCTCCGCCGTAGGTCAGCACTATCCACACGGGCGCTTCCGTATCGAGCTTCTTCAAGAATTCAGCCGTGATCACGGGCAGACCGAAGGCGTGCACGGGCGAAACGATAACGATCCTTTCCGCCTCAACCTTTTCGCCGTCGTAATTCAAAATGCTTTCCGCCTCGCCCGGCAGCTCCGCCGCGATGCGTTTTGCGACAAAGAGCGAATTGCCCGTCGCGGAAAAGTAAAACACCTTATTCATATTTACCTCCCAAAAGCTGTTTGCCGATCGGTATCTGCTCCCGCGCCGCCCGCACCTCGCCGGAATCGGCCTCAAGCGTGAGTATCGTTTCATCCGTTCCCGCCCGGGCGATTATCCGCCCCCACGGGGAGACGGCGATGGAGTTGGCGTACGAAACGTAGGAAGCCCCCTCATCCCTTGCCGGGGCGCAGCCGAAGGTGAACATCTGCTCGTCCACCGCCCTCGCGCGGAAAAGCAGCTCCCAATGCATGGGGCCTGTGGTCATATTGAACGCCGCGGGGACGAAGAGGAAATCTATATCCCGCATAGCGTGTATGAACTGCGAAAAGCGGATATCGAAGCATATGCACACGCCCGCCTTTCCGAAGGGCGTGTCGAAGACGGTCGCGGAGCCCCCCGCGTTTAGCGTTTCGGACTCGAAAAACCTCTGCCCGCCCGCGATATCCACGTCGAACAGATGCGCCTTGCGGTGCTTCGCCGCCCTCCTGCCCTCGGGATCGTAAACGAAGCAGGTATTGTAAATATGCCCGCCGTCCGCCTCCGGCATACTGCCGCCTATGAGGTAAGCGCCCGTTTCCCGCGCCGTGCGGGAGAGGGTCTGCGTTATAAGTCCGCCCTCCGCCTCCGCGTATTCCGGGAAGAGGCGGGTCTCGTACGGACAGCAGAACATCTCCGGCAGCATTATGACGTCCGCGCCGGAAGCCCTTTTTGCAAGCTCCTCCGCACGGGCGGCGTTTTGGGCCTTATCGGCCGTCACCTTCATCTGGATAAGCGATATCTTCATATTTCACACGATAAACGAAGCGTTTCCCTTCCTTTTTCCTTTCGAGCGCGCCGCGGGCGAGCATCACCGCGCACATCGCAGACGCCGTCCTTTCGGGCAGGCGCGCGCATTCCGCAAGCTCCCTGACCGTGAACGCGCTCCTTTCCAGCCCCTCCGGGAGCAGACGCAGGTAATCCCCGTTGTTTTCAAGCGCGTATTCCCCGGCGATCCCGCGGGGCACGAGCTCGAATTTGAGCGGCTTCTTCCCCCGCCGGGTCTCAAGCCCGTCCTTTATGCGGTATTCGTCCGCGTCAACGAGCAGTATCATAAAGCGCAGGCGCGGAAGCGCGAGCTCCTCCCGGATATGCACGAGCTCCGAGAACGCGTCCTCCGGCCTCCCGTGCCTGGGCGAAACGCGGCGCTTCGATAGCTCCCCCGTCTGCGGGTCGAGATATATGAGCCCGCGGGTGCGGATGACGGGATGCACCACCGTGACGGGAACGAGCCCGGAAAAAACGCGAAGCTTCCTCTTCATCGAAAAGAGGTTCCGGGTCTGTATCTCCGTGACCCCGTCGCCGTTGAGGATATCCGCGAGGAAGCCCGCAAGCTCCCGCTCATGCTTCGTTTCATCCGGCTCGTAATAGTATTTCAGCGCCGAATGCAGGGTCTTTTCACCCAGCATGCCTATCTGCCCCTTCCCCTCTTTGCGGAGCAGGGCGCGGGCAAGCGCCGCCTGAAATCTTTCTTCTTCCATACCCGAAGCATACCATAAAAAAGCGGATCGTACAAGCTTTTTGCAGTACGATCCGCGCTTTTGGGCGCATTCACTTAAAGATACACAGCCTCAAAAGGTATCTTTTTGCGCCCC
>CAMZFO010000059.1 GCA_947306125.1 uncultured Clostridia bacterium
AGAGGGCTTTGCCCGCATATGAAAAACCACCGGCTTGGCCGGTGGATGATTATTATTTGCCGCCGGGCCTGTGGCTTTCGGTGTAGCGGTCGAGCTCCAAAAGGGAATCGAAAGCTATGCCGGACGCAAGCTCCTCAAGCTCCTCCTTCGAGAAGCTATATTGCGCCGCGCTTTCATCCACGAGCGGAACGAGCTCCAGCTCGGGCTCGGAGACAGAATAAACGCGCAGCTTCTTGCCCTTGCGGAAGAGCAGGAAATGGTCAGGGCAGTAGCCGTCGATCTCCCTTTCGAGTATCGCGAACTCCCGTGAAAAGCTCTTGACTGTCCAGCCGCCGAAGCGGGAGGCAAGCTCGCTCTGCGTGAGTCCTATCGCCTCGTCTGCACAGCGGAAGACGTAAGTGTGCCCGCAGGCGCGGCAGTAAGTGCGCCATTCGACCGCGGCGGAGGGGGAGAGCTGCTCGTAAAGCTCCGCTCCGGCGCCTATAAGCCCGGGATCCTCCGTCGGATATGCTTTCGTACGCTCGTCCGAAAGCGTCGCACAGCCCGAAAACGCCGCCAGCAGGCACAGAAGTAAGGTTATAAGTAAATGCTTTTTCATGCCGTTAGTATCTTCATATCGGGGAATGAATATGCAGTATGAATTGAGTTATCGAATAATGAACGGAACCGAGTTCGAGCTCTCCAAGGAGCTCTGGCTCGAGTGCTTCGAGGAGGACGGCAAGCCCTTCGTCGATTGGTATTACAGCGAGAGGACGAAGCACGAATACGCTCTCGGAGCTTTTGAAGCGGGCGCCGAACGCCCGGTCTCCATGCTGCATATTATCCCGATGCATATGCGTTTTTGCGGCAAAAAACGCAGCGTGGGATTCGTCGCGGGAGTTTGCACGAGCCCCGATCGCAGAAGGCGGGGGATATGCGGCGAGCTTTTCGCCCATGCCTTCCGAATAATGCGCGAAAGGGGATTCGACGCGACCGTGCTCCAGCCCTTCCGCACCGATTTTTACGCGAGATTCGGATACAGCACGTATATAGTAAGGAATGAAGCAAGGGTATCGTACGACCGGCTGAACAGAATCGCACGACCGACCGAAAGACCTCCCCGCATCGATCCGGACCCCGTCAAGCTCGAAAAGCTATACCGCTCGGCGATGAAGGGTTATGACGGCGCTTCGATCCGCGGCCGCGAGTATTTCGAGAGCTTTATTCACGAGTATTCGCTTCCCGGAGCCGTGCTCGTTACAGCCGAGAACGGGTGCTGCGCAGGCTATCCGGAAAGCTCGGGCGTGTTCCGCGCGACGGAGCTCTTCTTCCGCCCGCAGCAGGATCCGTTCGTGCTCCTGCCGGAGGGATACGACGAATACGTCCTGCCCCTTCCCGCGGATCGCCCCGTGCCGGAGGGCTGCGAGGCGGTGAGTACAGAGTTCAGCATGCTTGCGCCGCTCAAGCCCGGCTTCCGCTTCGGCAAAAGGCCGCTTTACGGTTTTGACAGGTATTGAATTCATAGGCACTTCGCACTTGACTTTTCGCCCGAAATGGTATAATATTATTCATTGATAATACGGCAAAGCCGAAATATGAAAGGTAATGAAAAATGTTTGCATTCATTCAGTCTGTTCTCCTTTCCGCAAGCCTCGTTTCCTGCTCCGGCGCCGAGGGCTCCGGCGCTTCCGGCGGCGGTTTCGGGAGCACCACGTTCCTCCTCATAATGCTCGTGCTGATGATAGGTATGTTCTTCCTCATGTCCATCCCCCAGCGCAAGCGCGAAAAGAAGATCAAGGAAATGCTTGACGCGCTCAAGCCCGGCGACAGGGTGCGCACCATCGGCGGCATTTACGGCACCGTTACCAGCGTCAAGGACGACGTCGTGACCATCAGCGTCGGTCCCGACAAGGTCCGTCTCGTATTCGCAAGGGCCGCTATCGCGACCATCGAGGATGCTCCCGTCGAGGCCACCATCGACGGCGACGTCAGGGACGTTAAGTGATCTTTAAGCTCTAAAAGGCGGTCCGTAAAGGGTGCATCCTCTTAAGGAGATGCAGGTTTTCGGACGATGAGACCCGCTTGAATAACAACAGATCCGGGGATAAAACGATCCCCGGATCTGTTTTCCTTTTGAGGCTGCGTATCCCTTAGTGAATGCGCCCAAACCCCGGCGGTATTATTCGCACCTTGACGGAATAGAATCCAAACGAAAAGGAGGTGCGGTATGGAAACCAAATCGAATTCTTCCCGTATGCCGCTGGTTTTACTGCGCTCGGCGCTCGTGGGGAGCGCCTTGGGCGTCGCTCTGGTCGCGCTCTTTGCACTCGTTCTTCAAAAGCAGTGGCTGGGCATAGATAGCGTTCCGTACGTCAATTCGGCAATCAAGATCGTTTCCGCGGCCGCCGCGGCGCTCATAGCCGCAAGGAAGGCCGAGAGCCGGACGTTACTTTGGGGAGCGGCCGCAGGCGGGCTTTACATGCTTATCTCATACGTCGTATTCTCGCTCGTATCGGGGAGCTTTTCCTTCGATACCGCGCTCGTTTCCGATTTTGCCATGTGCATGCTGGCGGGAGCGATTACAGGCGTCGTACGCAACCTTAAAAGGTGATATGGCCATCCGCCGTATATTCGCCTGAATAGTTGCCGTTTCGCAAAAAAATACTTGAATTGCATCCTTCGCCGTTGTATAATTAAGGATGAAATCCGGGAAGGATAATACGTTCCGATTGGAGGATTATTTCATGAAGCACATTAAGAACATTCAGAAGCCCTGCATCAGGTCCGGCGAGAACACCGCTTGCGGTGAGTGCCAGGCTTCCTGCCAGTCCGCCTGCAAAACTTCCTGCACTGTTGCAAATCAGAAGTGCGTAAAAACGGCTAAATAATAATGATCCACGCATTTGAATATCGCGGCACATATCTTGTGCTGGATGTTGAGAGCGGAGCCGTACATGAGGTGGACAAACCCTCATTTGATGTGATAAGCGCATTAGAGCAGGGCAATGCCGTAGACGCATTGCCCTATTCTCGTTCATTGATCGGCGAGATAATGGAGGAGATAAGCGAGCTTAAGGCGGAGGGTCTTTTCGACACCCCCGCTCCCGCGGCGCCCGCGGCGCACGGAGCCGCCTCTCCCATAAAGTCGATGTGCCTGAACGTCGCGCATGACTGCAACCTTCGCTGCGCTTACTGCTTTGCGGAGACCGGCGAGTTCCACGGCGGCAGGATGCTGATGCCGTTCGAGACCGCGAAGGCGGCGCTCGATATGCTCGTCAAAAGGTCGGGCGGCAGGTATCATCTGGAGGTCGACCTCTTCGGCGGCGAGCCGCTGATGAACTGGGAGGTAGTGAAGCAGATCGTCGCCTACGGGCGCGAGCTGGAGAAGGAGCACAATAAGCACATCAATTTCACCATCACTACCAACGGCGTTGCGCTCGACGATGAGAAGATCGATTTTATAAACCGTGAGATGTTCAACGTCGTGCTGTCCATCGACGGGCGGCGCGAGGTGCACGACGCGCTCCGCGTCACTCCGAACAAAAAGGGCTCATACGACCTGATAGTCCCGAAGGCGCAGAAGCTCGTTCGCGAGCGCGGCGAGGGAGAGCATTATATCAGGGGCACGTTCACCGCCGACAATCTCGATTTTACCGAGGACGTCAAGGCGCTGCACGAGCTGGGCTTCGAGCAGATCTCCGTCGAGCCCGTCGTTTTGAAGCCCGACGAGCCTCACGCCATAAACGAAACGAATGTCGAAAGGGCGATCGAGGAGTACGACAGGCTTGCCGATTACGTCATCGAGAGCCGCAGGGAAGGGAAGCCCTTCAACTTCTTCCATTTCTACGTGGATATGAACAGCTCCCCCTGCCTTGCAAAGAGGGCCCTGGGCTGCGGCGCGGGCGTCGAATACGTTGCCGTCGCTCCCAACGGGGATATCTATCCCTGCCATCAGTTTGTCGGGGACAGCAGGTTCCTTCTCGGGAACGTGCTCAACTCCGACGGGGAGGGGAACGTCCCCCTCAACGACGATATCAGGGAGGAATTCGCCTCCTGCAATATCTTCACCAAGGAAAAGTGCTCGCACTGCTGGGCGAAATACTATTGCTCCGGCGGCTGCGCGGCGAACGCGCATAAGCTCAACGGCTCCATCACCGAGCCGCCCGAGATAAGCTGCAGGCTTTTGAAGAAGCGCACCGAGATCGCCATAGGCATGGCGACCGTTAAGGAAGAGGCATAAGGGGACGCGAAATGATCGTTTACTCGCCATCGAAATACTTCACGCAGGAGACGGAAGCCGACCGCTCGGCCGACTTCCTTCCCATCGTTATGCGTGCGCTTCGGGCGAGGGGGATCACGACCGAGGAGGAGCGTCATCGCTTCATGTACCCCGATCTTTCCATGCTGCGCGATCCGTTCGGCTTTCCTGATATGCGCAAGGCCGTGGACAGGATAGAGCAGGCGATCTGCTCCGGCGAGAGCATCTGCGTTTACGGCGATTACGACGTGGACGGCATCTGCGCGACCACGATGCTCCTGCATTTCCTCTTAAGCATAGGCGCCAACGCCTCCTACCGCATTCCTTCAAGGCATGACGAAGGCTACGGCATCAGCCGCAAGGCGATAGACTCGCTGCATTCCGCGGGAGTGAGCCTTATAATCACTGTCGATAACGGCATATCCGCCTCGGAGGAGATCGCATATGCCGGCACTTTGGGCATAGACGTTATCGTGACCGACCACCATATCCCGCCCGAGACGATACCGGACTGCACGGCGGTCATCTGCCATTCGGTAGAGGGCTGCGATTATCCGCGCTATCTCTGCGGAGCGGGCACGGCGCTGAAGCTCATACAGGCGCTCGGCGGAGTCGAGGCGGCGGAGGAATACATATTCCTTGCCGGAGTCGCGACCGTCGCGGACGTTGTGCCTCTGCTTGACGAGAACCGCCTTCTCGTCAAATACGCGCTCGATTCCATAAACAAGGGCGAGTGCTGCGTCGGCATGCGCACTCTGCTCGAGAGCCTGCCTTCCGCGAGGCGGCCCTATTCCGTGTTCACCATCGGCTTCGGCGTCGCGCCGAGGCTCAATGCTTCCGGCAGGATGGGCGACGCATCGCTCGGCGTGGAGCTTTTCATGACCGAGGATGAGGCGGAGGCCGCGAGGATAGTCGAGGAGCTCGGGCGCTTGAACGAGCAGCGTCAGGCGGTGGAGCAGAGCATACTCGACGAGGCCGTGGCGATGGTGGAGGAGATAGACATCTCCAACCGCAGGGCGATACTTTTGACTTCCGATAAATGGAATTCGGGCGTTATAGGCATCGCCGCTTCAAGGCTTTCCGAGATGTATCACAGGCCCACCATACTCTTCTCCGAGCATGATAACGCGCTGAAGGGCTCGGCAAGGAGCATAGAGGGCATAAACATCCATGACGCGCTGAAGGCCAACAGCGAGCTTTTCATCCGCTTCGGCGGCCACGCGAAGGCGGCAGGAGTCACAATGGAGCGCGAGAATTTCCCGGTATTCGTGGAGGCCATGGAAAAATACCTTGAAGAGACCTGCCCGCCGGAGCTTTTCGTGCCAAGACGCTGCTATGAATTCGACGAGGATCTCGGCAGTATAAACATGGAGCTTGCTAAGCAGCTCGAAATGCTTGCGCCTTTCGGCGAGGGCAATCCCTGCCCCGTGTTCCACGTTTCCGGCGTCAGTCCCTATCACATAAGGCGCTTCGGCAGCGACGGTCAGCATCTTCGTATGGATCTGCGGCAAAACCGTTTCTGCTTTGAGAGCGTCTATTTCTGCGGCAGCAAATACTTCGATAAGATAATGCGGGCCGACAGCATCTCCATGCTGTTCTCGCCCTGCATAAATAATTGGAACGGGACCGAGAGCCTTCAGCTCCGCGTGATGTCCGTCACGCCGGATCTGCCGAGGTGCCCCTCAAGGTTCATCAGGAACAGCATCCATCATTTCTATCACGCATATCTTTTCGGCATGGGCGAAAACGACGGAACTCCCGCCGAAAGGAACGCCGATTCCCTTCCCGAGCTCACCGCCGAGTCCGTATCGGATATGGTCCGCAGCACCTTTGCGGGGCTCATAGTCGCCGCCTTCTCCACCGACGCCGCGGAAAACGCGCTGCAGGATCTCGCGTCGAACGGCGTGGAGAATTTCGAGGTCTGCTTCGGCTCCATACCGGAGGGGATGTTCTCCGGCAACGTGCTGCTTATCGCTCCCATGACGGACAAGCTGCCCAATAAGGGTTATAATAAGGTCTTCTTTGCCGACGAGCCCTACTGCGCCGATATTTACGACGCCTTCCGCGCCGCGCTTCCCGGCGCCTTATTCGTCCGCTCGGGCAAGAGGTATGATTTTGCCGATATCTGCGGAGGCTTTTCGATAAGCCGTGACGAAATGGGTCTTTATTATAAAACCATAGTCTCCCTTTTAAGGAGCAAGACCTATTCCGTGACGGAGCTTGCGACCAAGCTCTGCGACGTTTTGGACCGTCCGCCCCACCAGACCATATTCGCCATCAAGGTCTTCAGGCAGCTCGGGTTCATTTCTTATGACGAGGGGAAGGCTGTGCGGCTCAATCAAAGCGAGCCGAAGCGCCTCGGGGACAGCCCTATCTACAGCGCCATCACCGCGGAGCAGCACATAAGCTGACCCAAAAACAGCAGGAGGAATACTATGTTTACCGAACAGGATTTCAAAAAGACCATCAGGGAGATCCCCGATTTTCCCAAGGAGGGCATCCTCTTTTACGACGTGACCACACTGCTCAAGAACCCCGAGGCTTACGGTGAGCTCATCACCCAGATGGCCGAGTCCCTCCGCGCTCTCGACGTAGACGTTATAGTCGGGCCGGAAGCGAGGGGCTTCGTCGTTGGCGCTCCCGTGGCTTACGCGGTCGGCGCGGGCCTCGTGCTCGCCCGCAAGCCCGGCAAGCTTCCCGCTGAGGTGTTCTCGCTCTCGTACGGTCTCGAGTACGGCAGCGACAGCCTCGAGATCCATCGTGACGCCATTAAGCCCGGTATGCGCGTCGCCATCTGCGACGACCTTCTTGCAACGGGCGGCACCGCTCTTGCGACCGCGAAGCTCGTGGAGCAGATGGGCGCGGAGGTAGTCGGCCTCAGGTTCGCTATAGAGCTTCTCGATCTTAACGGCAGGGAGCGTCTCAAGGATTACGACGTTATCTCGTTCATCAAGTATTGATCCGAAGCAGATTGTCCGTCAGTTTATAAGGCAGGGAGGTGAATAGCTATGGATCGCCTGATTTCCGTTTGTGAAAAGAAATACTCGCCCGAAAAGGTCGAGGTCATCAAGCGCGCCGCCGATTTCTCGAGGGAGGCGCACGAGGGGCAGAAGAGGGAATCCGGCGAGCCGTACTACACCCACCCGGAGGCCGTCGCGCTTTCCCTTGCAAAAATGGACATGGACGCCGATACGGTCGCGGCGGGGCTCCTGCACGATACCGTTGAGGACGGCGAAGGGATAACCATAGAAAAGATCGAGGAGCTTTTCGGCGAGGATATCGCCAAGATGGTCGACGGAGTCACCAAGCTCACCAAGACCGGGCATTCCAGCGATCTTCAGACCCGCGAGGACAGGCAGGCGGAGAACCTGCGCAAGATGTACCTCGCCATGGCGAACGACGTCCGGGTCGTCATCATAAAGCTTGCCGACCGCCTGCACAATATGCGCACGCTGGGCAACTGCAGCCTTGAAAAAAGGCAGAGGATAGCAAGGGAAACGCTCGACGTTTACGCTCCTCTCGCGGATCGCTTCGGTATGGGCGCCATCAAGGCCGAGCTCGAGGATCTCTCCTTCGAGTATCTTTATCCCGAGGAGTGGAGGCATCTCTGCTCGCTTATCGAGCCCAAGCAGGAAGAGAGGATGAAGCTCCTCAATTCCGCTATGAAGACCATCGGCGAGGCGCTTGAGAAGGCGGGGATCAAGAACGAGATCAGCGGAAGAAGAAAGCATATGTATTCCATCTTCCGCAAGCTGAAGCGCAATAACAAGAGCCTTAACGAGATTTACGACCTCGTTGCGATAAGGGTCATAGTCGGCACGGTCAACGATTGCTATGCCGCTCTCGGCGTCATACATTCCATCTGGAAGCCCATGCCCGGCAGGTTCAAGGACTATATCTCCATGCCCAAAACGAATATGTACCGTTCGCTGCACACCACGCTGTTCAGCGATCTGGGCATGCCCTTCGAGGTGCAGATAAGGACGCTCGAGATGCATCGCACCGCCGAGTACGGCGTCGCGGCGCATTGGCTCTATAAGGAGGGCAAGGCGAGGCCGGACGAGCTCGACAGCAAGCTCGCATGGGTGCGCGATCTTGTCAATTACGAGGGCGACGCCGATTCCACACGTGAATTCATAGAAAACATACGCAAGGATTTCTTCTCCGATTACGTCTACGTGCTGACCCCCAACGGGGAGATAATAGACCTTCCCGCGGGCTCGACGCCCATTGACTTTGCCTACCGCATCCACACCAACGTGGGCAACCATATCCAGCACGTCAAGGTCAACGGCGCGCTCGTGAAGCTCGATCATAAGCTCAAGACGCACGACGTTGTGGAGATCATCACCTCTCAGCAGGCGGCTCCCGGCCGCGACTGGCTGAACTATGCCAAGACCTCGCAGGCCAAGACCAAGATACGGCAGTGGTTCAAAAAGGCGAACCGTGAGGAGAATATCGTAAGGGGACGCGAAATGCTCGCCGAGGCCGCGAAGCGCCAGGGCAAGAAGCTCGCGGACCTTATCAAGCCCGAATACTACGCGCCTCTTCTCAAGCGCTTTACGCTCAATGAGATCGACGACGTCTATGCCGCGATAGGCTACGGCGGCATGACCACCGGGCAGGCGCTGCACCGCCTTATGGAGGAGTACCGCAAGGAGGAGAAGGCCGCCGAGCTTGAAGCGAAGCTTGCCCGCAGGGAGGAGCTCCGCGAAAGCTATGACGAGCACGGCAGGGGAGTGGTCGTCAAGGGCGAGCACGATATGGTCGTCCACTTCGCAAGGTGCTGCACCCCCGTTCCCGGCGACGAGATATTCGGCTATATCACGAGGGGCAGGGGAGTCTCCATTCACAGAAAGGACTGCCCCAATGCGGAGACCCTGCTGCTCGACGTGGAGCGCATAGTGCCCGTCGATTGGGTCACCGGCTCTTCGCAGACGTTCCCCGTGACGGTGCACGTTATTTCTAACGAGCGCGCGGGCATAATGCTGGAGATCACTCAGCTCCTGCTGAGCATGAAGATTAACACCAAGTATCTGAACGCGAAATCTGTCGGCAATACGGTGGATATCACCATCACCTTCGACGTTCAGAACTCCGAGCAGCTCCAGAACGTCATAAGGAGCATCATGAAGCTCGATTCGGTAGTAGCCGTCGAGCGTTCGAATCAGGTATAACGGTAAGGCGGAAATATGAGAGCAGTCGTCCAAAGGGTAACCTCTGCAAACGTTAAAATCGAAAACAAGGTCGTCGGCAGCATAGGGAAGGGCTTCCTTGTGCTGCTCGGCGTTCATGCCGGGGACGAAAGGCGGGATGCGGATTACATAGTCAAAAAGATCTCCGGTCTGCGCGTGTTCGAGGACGAGAACGGCAAGATGAATCTTTCCCTCGCCGACGTCGGCGGGGAGCTCCTCGTGGTCTCCCAATTCACGCTCTACGGCGACGCGAGGCACGGCAACCGCCCGTCCTTTATCGAGGCGGCGCTGCCGGATGAGGCGATACCGCTTTACGAATACGCCGTAGGCGCCTTGAGAGAAAGGTTTTCCGTTGCGACCGGTGAATTCGGCGCGGATATGCAGGTGGAGCTCGTGAACGACGGCCCCGTTACTATACTTCTTGAGAGCAATAAATCATTTTAAGGTAAGCATATGCTGAATATCATTTCCATCCCGACCGGCCCGCTCGCCGTGAATACGTATATCGTCTGGCGCGGAAGCAAAGAGCCCTGCGGGGAAACGCGCGAATGCGTCGTGATAGACCCCGCGAATTCCGGCAAGGTATTGAAAAAGCTCGGGGAGCTGGACCTCAAGCCCGCCGCGATACTCCTGACCCACGGCCATTTCGATCACATAATGGGCGTCGCCAAGCTGCGCGAGGCGACCGGAGCGAGGGTCTATATAAATAAGCTCGATTCCGCCGCCATGAAGGATAACGGAGCGAGCCTCGCTTCGATGATCGGCGTGCGCGTAGATCCCTCCAATATCGACGGGTTCGTCGAGGATAATTCCGATATCACCGAGGCGGGCATCACCTTCCGCGCGCTGCACACCCCCGGCCACACGAAGGGCGGAGTCTGTTACGTCATAGAGTCCGAGAGGGTCATTTTCTCCGGCGACACGCTGTTTTTCATGAGCTACGGCAGGACGGACCTGCCCGGCGGGGACGCCGTCGCGCTCTATGACTCCATCGTTTACAGGCTGTTCACGCTCAAGGGCGATTATCGCGTGCTGCCCGGCCACGACAGGGAGACTACTTTGGATTTCGAGCGCAGATACAACCCCTGCGCTTCAGGCGGTGTTTGCGAATGAGGCTCATTACCAACCGACCCGAATTCTATAACGACCTCTGCGAGGAGATACGGCTCTTCCTCCCCCGTGAGGAGATACTTATCGAGGGGATGGAGGGCTTTGATCCGTGCGACGAGAGCTGCGTTACGGCGGATTTCTCTGAGGACGGCGCTTTCCGCTCGAGGACCGTTTTCGAATACGGCGGCGGCCGCTTTGAATACACGCAGGAGGACCCCTATAGGGAGGGCTCCGACGTGATCGAGAAGCGCTATGCCAAGCGCTGCATGAAATCCTCTGTATACCGCGCCATGCGCAAGGCCTTCCCCGACCGGCTGATCCCCTGGGGCTCGCTCACGGGCATAAGGCCGACGAGGCTCCTGCGCGAGCTCATAAGGACCGAGGGCCGCGATGAAGCCATGCGTCAGATGCGCGAGGTGTTCGACGTGTCCGAAAGCAAGCTGTGGCTCGCGGACGAGATCAACTCCATACAGCTCCCGATACTTTCCGGCGCAAAGCCCAACGAATTCGGCGTCTATATCGGTATCCCGTTCTGCAGGACGAGATGCCTCTATTGCTCCTTCGCATCCCAGCTCCGCACGAAAAAAACGGATATGGCGGCGTATCTTGAAGCGCTCAAAAGGGATATAGAGCTTGGCTCCGCCATGGCAAGGGCGCACGGGCTCGAGCCGCGCTCGTTCTATATGGGCGGCGGCACGCCCACCATACTCACCGCCGATGAGCTTGACGGCCTGCTCGGCTGCATAGCGCTCAATTACGATACGGCGGGGAAGGAGTTCACAGTCGAGGCGGGAAGGCCGGATACCATAACCCGTGAAAAGCTCGCCGTAATGAAGGAGCACGGCGTTAACCGCGTTTCCGTCAACCCGCAGACCATGTGTGACCGCACTCTCCGCCTGGTCGGCAGGGATCACACCGCGAAGGACGTCGTCGAATGCTTCGAAATGGCGCGGAGCATGGGCTTCGATTCAATAAATATGGACCTCATCGCGGGGCTCCCGAACGAGACCGAAAGGGAGATGGAGGAGTCGCTCGAGGCCGTGAAGGCGCTCTCCCCGGATTGCCTGACCGTGCATACGCTCGCCATAAAGCGCGCCTCAAGGCTGCACGAGCATATGGACGAATACCGTCTGCCGGACGTCGAGACCGTCGAGTGCATGGTGGAGATGGGCAGGGAAGCCGCGCGCGATATGGGCATGAAGCCGTATTATATGTACCGCCAGAAGTACATGGCGGGCAATCTCGAGAACGTCGGCTATTCTGCTCCCGGCTCCGTATGCGTCTATAATATCGACATGATGGAGGATTCCATGAGCATCCTCGCGCACGGCGCCGGCGCAATGACGAAGCGCGTATTCGACGGCGGCGGGAGGATAGAGCGCATCCCCAATCCCAAGGATATCGGGACCTATATAGATAAGCTCGAATCGACTCAGGCACAGAGGGAAGAGCTGTTCGGGCTGTAAAACAATTCAAAACAAAAAGCTCATCTTCACAGATGAGCTTCAGACCGCTGACAAACCTCTGTCAGCGGTCATTTTTTGTGTAAAGAGCTGGA
>CAMZFO010000060.1 GCA_947306125.1 uncultured Clostridia bacterium
GGGCATCGGCGGCGGCAAGGGCGGCACCGGGGGCGACGGCGGCGCCTCTTACCAGGGCGGCAAGGGCGGCACCGGCGGCAGCGCGGGCAATATCACGATCAATGGCGGCAAGGTCAATACAACCAGCATCGGCGGCGGCCAGGGCGGCGACGGAGGCGCCGGAAAGACGAACGGCGCGGCCGGCAACGCGACGAACGTGGGCAGCGTGACCCTGAACCTTGCCGCACAGTACGATTGGTTCAAGGCATACGGTTATTCCTGCCCTGTCACCTTGGCGTCTCCCGTCACAGCTGACTTCAGCAGCGTATTAAACGGCACGCAGTACGTAAGCGCCGCGCAGGCACTTGTGGGCCAGACGCTGTACCCTGTCCGCAAGATCACGCTGCCCGAGGGCCTTACGGCCTCCGGCGAGAACGTCTTCTCCTTCAACGGCGGGTTCTGGGCGAAGATCGGCGCGGAGGTCAGGCTGACCGCGCCCGCGGGCATGGAGTTCACCGCCCTGACCGTGCAGAAGGCCGGCGGCGGCAGCGTCGGCGTCACCTTCATCGGCGGCACCGCCAGATTCACGATGCCCGCGGCGGCCGTGACCGTCACCGCGACGCTTGAAGCCCTTCCCGCCGTTACCTACGTCGACGAAAACGGCACGGAGCAGACCCTGACGGACTACACCGTCCTCGCCGGCTATGGCGAAACGCTTACGAGCGGCTGGTACGTCGTTCGGGGGACCATCTACTACGGCAGCGGAAGCTATGGTCTGACCATAGCCGCGGACGCCGACGCCCGCCTCATCCTGACCGACGGAGCCAGGATATGCTGCCAGGGTACGTGGCCGATTGGTGCGGCGGACAACAGCACCCTCTCCGTCTACGGGCAGAGCCAGGGCACCGGCGAGATAGAATGCATCAACAGTGAAGGCAGAATTGATGTATCTTTTTTCAATCTCAACGTCTACGGCGGCAATCTGATTTTCTCCAGCACATACGATCCGGTTCTTGATATCGAGAATGATCTCATCGTCTGCGGCGGCAGCGTCACGGCTTACAGCGGAGGCAATGGCGAAAATTGTATCGGCATTTTGGTCAATCATGATTTCACCGTCTTGGGCGGCAGCGTCACGGCGACCGGCGCTGACTACGGCATCCTTGCCTACAATCAGATCACCGTCCTGGGCGGCAGCGTCACGGCGACCGGCGGAAACAAAGGAATCTGGGGCTTGGATCAGATCGTCCTCGGATGGAGAAGCCCCGCCGACCGCATCTATGCCAGCTCATATGAATATGGTGTATATGGAAATGGCGGCAGTCTGCTGATCGCCGCGGGCCGGTATCTCTACAACGGCGAGGAAGTCCTCAGGGGCACCGTCACCGATCTGACGAAAGTGAATGATAAGACACTGCAGCCCGCCGTGAAGATCACCCTGCCCGCGGGCGTCACCGCTGCCGGCACGGGGGTCATCAACCAGACCAACGGCACCTATGCTTTGCCCGGAGCTGCTGTCACGCTGGACGCCGTGGAGAGCATTGCGCTTGCAGGCGCCCCGACCGTGCAGACAGCCGGCGGCAGCAGTGTGACCGTCACGGAAAGCGGCGGCGCCTACACCTTCACGATGCCCGCAGAGGACGTGACCGTCGGAATTATCCTTCCGAGCCTGAACTACATCGACGAGAACGGCGAGGAGCAGACTCTGACGGAGTATACCATCCTCACCGGAGAGGAGCGTGTTCTCAATGGCGGCTGGTACGTCGCGCAGGGGAATGTCACGTTTGATAAGACGATCGACGTGCTCGGCGGTGACGTCCGCCTCATTCTGGCCGACGGCGCAAGTATGCACATCGGTACGAGCGATGCGCCTCTTTCAGCAATCGGCATCAACCATTCGTCCAGCACTGCCGCTCTCTCCATTTACGCCCAGAGCGGCGGCACAGGGTCGCTGGAGATCCAAACCAGCGGGGGCCGCGGAATCAATGTTCCTCTGGTATCCATCTACGGCGGTCATATTACGATTTCTGCCAGTCTCGAAGGCATAAATGCGTTGAATACCCTGAAGATCCTGGGCGGCAATGTCGATATCACGGGCAATACCGGCAACTACGGCCGTGCCGGTATCTATGCAAAGATCCTCATTCTCGGATGGAAGAACACCGGCGACAGCATCTATGCCAATACGTACAGGATCGATAATGGAGGCGCTCTTTCCGTCACCGCCGGGCAGTTCCTGTACAATGGCACGGAGGTCCTCCGCAGTCTGATCACCGACCTGACGAAAGTGAACGGCCTGACCCTGCAGCCCGCCGTAAAGATCACCCTGCCGGAGGGCGTCACCGCTGCCGGTACGGGGTCATCAACCAGACCGACGGCACGTATGCCCTGCCCGGCACGACCGTCACGCTGGACGCCGGTGAGGGCCTTGCGCTGGCAGGCGCCCCGACCGTGCAGACGGCCGGCGGCAGCAGTGTGACCGTCACGGAAAGCGACGGCGCCTACACCTTCACGATGCCCGCCTCGAGCGTGACCGTCACCGCGGTGTTAGAGCCGACCGGCCCCGCGGGGCTCGGCGGCGACGTGGACTGCGACGGGCTCGTGACAATGGCGGACGTCACCCTGCTCGCTATGTATCTGAACGGCGAAGATCCCGAGATAACGGCGCAGGGCCTGCTGAACGCCGACGCCAACGGGGACGGCGGCGCGGATATCAGGGATATAGCCGCGATCTACGCGGTGATAGCCGAAGGGTAAAAGAGAATAAGGCTTTTCGGAGGCCGCACAGATCGGGTATAAACCGACTCTCACCAAACAGCGATCCGCAAATGAAAAAGCATGGCATAGGTTTTCCCCTGTGCCATGCTTTGTTTGTTATACTGCCGCGGGATCGACCCGCAGGCGCTGCCCCTCATTCAGGCCTTCCCGGGGAAGCGAAAGCATTTCGGGCTTCCGGCGTCCCCGTATAATATATTATCCCGGCGCATTGACAAATATCGTTTATCGATATATCATAATATCGTTAAACGATATTTCTTTTCCGAAAGGGGGTGCGGGCCATGCCCAGGGAAGCTTTGAGCTCGCTCACCGAGCCCATGTACTATGTGCTGCTGGCGCTTAACCGACCGCGCTGCGGGATAGAGATAATGGCGCGCGCGGAGGAGATCTCCCGCGGGAGGCTGAGGATCGGCCCCGGCACGCTCTACACCATGCTCGCCAAATTCGAGGACAACGGGCTTATAGCCCTCGTCCCCCCATCGCCCGGGGAGAGCGGCAAGCGAAAGAGCTACGAGATGACCGCGAAGGGCGCGGCGCTGCTTAAGCAGGAATACGACCGTCTGAAACGTCAGGCGGAGGACGGAAAAGCTATTATGGAGGAACTGACATGAGCAAGGATATCAAAAAGGAATTTCTGCCCTTCGGATTCAGCGAGCTGGACGCGGTCTCGCGCAGGTTCGAGGAAAGGGCGGCTGAGGGCTGGATGCTGAAGACGCTCGATACCACCTGCATTTACGAGCGTACCCTTCCCCGCGCGCTTCGCTTTAACGTGGTGCTATGCCCCACCGCAGAGGCGGGCTCGAACGATATCAGCGAGAAGTCGCACGAATTCATCCGCCTCTGCGAGGACGCCGGCTGGCGCTTCGTGGATCACCGCGGCGCCGCATACGCCTTCTTCACCGATTCGGAGAGCGCGCCGGATATCGAAACGGACGACCTCGAGCGCGTCAACGCCGTCAGGAAGGCAGGCAAGCAGAACCGCACGCTGATGACGCTCCCCCTCGCGCTAAACGGGCTCAATGCGCTGACCCAGCTTTTCGCTTTGATCGACACCCGCGGCGACGTGCTGAGGATCGCTCTTTTCGCGTTCCTCGTGATCGCGACGATCATATCTCTTATTGGGATACTTGCCGACAGAAAGAGGGAGAACGAGTGGTGCGAGCGGGCGCTTGAAAGCATCGGCGCGGGCGAGCCCATACCCGCCTCCGGCGAGGAGGACCTTGCGGCCCGCCGCAGGATAGCCGTGCTCGGGATATGTTCGGCCATACTCCTCACTCTCGCGCTTATCGCCGTCATATGGATAAAGGGCGACGCGCCGATCCGGGCAAGCCTCATCGCGGCAGTCCTCACCGCAATACCCGTCGCATTACTTGCCCCCGGCCTTGCCCGCAAAAAGCGCTCCAAAGGCAAGACGGCGCTCACGGTTCTGCTGATAATCGGCGCCCTTATTCTGTTCGTCGTGCTGTTTGCCATATTCGGCTCCGTGCTGCACGCGTTTGAAGAGATATTGGCCTGAGCAGGTCATCCCGCAAGCCGAAAGGAGACCTATGATATGAAAAAGGATAAGCAAACGATCAAAAAGCTCCTGCCATTCCAGGCGACGGACCTGACCGCGCTCGAGCAGTATCTCGAGGAAATGGCGGCAAAGGGGTGGAGCTTAAAGCGGCTTTCACTCTTTGCCGAATTCGAGCAGTGCGAGCCCTTCTCCGCGCGCTTCAACGCCGAGGTTTTAAGCTCCGGCGCGAACGGAACCCTGCCCGACGAGACCCGGCGCTATATAGACTTTTGCGGGGAAGCGGGCTGGGAATTCGTAACGAACAGCCGCGAGCTGTTCATATTCATGACCGGGGACAGGTCGATCCCCGATATCGTGACCGACCGGTCGGAGCGCGTGGAAGCCGTGACGAGATCCTGCCGTGCGGGAGTCGTATACCTGTGGATCGCGGCCGCGCTGATGCTGCTTCCCGTTATAGGGCTCGTTTCGAACCTCCTAAGCGGCGCAGGCCTTGCCTCGCAGATGGATCACGAGATCCCCATGACCATGATATCCCTTCTTATGATATTCCTTGCCGCCTATAATACGGCGATATTCTCAAAGTGGCGCAGGGGCGCGGAGCTCGCCCTCTCCGAAGGGCGCGAGATACCCTATTACGACCTCGCCGCCGTGAAAAAGCGCCGCGCGGTGATGCTTATTTGCCTTATTGTCGTGATCTTGGCGGCGGTGCTCTCCTCGCTCGGGTTCTTCTCCGGCGAGCATCCCCTGCTCCGCGGCTCCGCCGTGCTCCTGACAATGCTCATTTCGATCCCCGTGGTGCTCACAATGCTCGACCGCAGGCGCTCCTTGGGCGCGATACTCCTTGCAGAGCTCGGCGTCGCCGCCGCCTGCGGAGCAATAATGGCGCTTATCGCCCTGCTGTGAGGCGGGGAAGCGCATCCGAAAAGGAGCTTCTTACCATGAAAATGAAAAAAGAAAACGGGATGATAACCGAAAGCTTCGATTACGACTGCACCGCTCTGCTCGCGCTCGAGCAGTATCTTGAGCTGAAATCGAACGAGGGGCTCATGCTCCTCGGCGTCCGCGGCGGCCGTTTCCGCTTTGAACGGTCCGCCCCCAAAAAGCTCCGTTACTGCGCCGTCGTGAGGCCGGCTCCGGGGAAGGATCCCGATTACGTCTCATTCTGCGAGGATGCGGGCTGGGAGCTTGCGGCAGAGGACGGGGACGTGCTCATTTTCCGCACGGAGGATGCAGGGCTTCCGAGGGTCGAGACCGATCCCGAGGAAGTATTCCGGGCCGTGAAGCGTTCGAGCCTGCTCAAGCGCCTTCCGCTGCCCCTGTTCGGCGTGATAATTGCCGCTCTGCTTTATCAGAACGCCCTCCGCCCCGACGGGAGCCTTAAGGACGCTCCCGCGGTTTACGCCTGCTGTGCGCTTTGGGTGCTCATAGGGCTTGCCATATTCGCCGCCGTCACGCTGAACGATATGAAATGGCTTAAAAGGGCCCACCTCGCTGCTATGGACGGAAAGCCCCTCCCCTTTTATGGACTCGGAGATAAAAAGCCCGGTGTGAACGCATTCACTTGGATCGCCCTCGCGCTCTTCCTGCTGCTGATCGCGGTATTCGCCTGCCACTCGATCGCCGCGGCGAAGGGACTCGAGACCTTTTTGGAGCTCTTCAAGTGATTTGATACTTCTTACAAGGCGCGGGAGCGTTAAGTAAATAACAAACGCTTGCATTTCCCCGCCCCCCGTTCTATACTGTTACCATGGATAAAAAGCTTGCGATCAAGGTATTCTCCGCGGCGATAATCTGCCACGTTTTCTGGGGCTTCAGCTTCATGGCGTCCGGGTACGCTCTTAAGCTGACGCACGTTTTTCTGCTGCTCTCGCACAGGTTCCTGCTGGCGTTCATCGTCATGAGCCTGCTGGCGCTCTTCGGGTTTGCGAAGCTTTCGCTCCGCGGCAAGCGCGTGTGGGTGCTCATTGTGCTGGGCGTGCTGGAGCCCGTGGTCTATTTCTTCGGCGAGCAGTACGGCATACTGCATTCCGGCACGGTGTTTTCGGGCGTTATGATAGCCATGATACCCGTGTTCTGCACCATCGCCGCGGCTCTCATACTGCGCGAGAGGCCGACCGCCGGGCAGGTGATATTCAGCCTCATATCCGTCGGCGGCGTGGTATGCCTCGGCCTCATGGGCGGCAGGAGCGGCACGGTGGAGCTCATAGGCGTCATTGCGCTCATTATCGCCGTGATAGGCGCAACGGGCTACACCCTCCTTTCACGCAGCATTTCACAGGAATTCACCCCCTTTGAGCGCACATATATGATGATAGCCGTGGGCGCCTGCGTTTTCACCGTCTGCGCCGCGATAAAATGCGGCTTCTCCCCCGCCGAGTATCTCCGCCCCTTCGCCGACGGCAAGTACCTTGCCTGCGTGCTGTTCCTCGCCGTGTGCTGCTCGGTCATATGCTATTTCATGTCGAGCTACATCATCACCTATATGCCCGTCGCGCGGGAGACGGTATTCGCCAACCTCACCACCGCCGTATCGGTATTCGCGGGAGTCGTGTTCCTCCGCGAGCCATTCTCATGGCTCGGACTCGTCTGCTGCGTGCTGATACTGCTCGGTATTTGGGGCGTGCAGAGGACGGCTAAAGAAGAGCACTCGGATGGCTGAAAGCTCCCTTCGTCAATAAGGTTTTTACAACCCCTTCGTCAGCCGATCCGGTCGGATCGTCTGCCACCTCCCCTTACACAGGGGAGGCGTCCCTTTTTCATGGCTCGGACTCGTCTGCTGTTTGCTGATACTTCTGGGTATTTGGGGCGTGCAGAAGACGGCCGTGAAGGAGAGCGGGAAGGAATAAAAGCCGTATCGGACCCCAGGCCCACGCTTATCGCGGAGGGCTTCTTGCGCAAATAATATATTTTTAAAACCCTGTCCGGTTTTGGTTTTCTCATGCGTCTTATATTATAGAAGGGCTAAAACGTTAAGGATAAAGCTGTCCTTTTGGCGAAAAAGGGCGTAAAACCACCTTTTTCACACTTCCGCGCCGGCGCAAAATATATTTGATTTGCCGGCGTTCGCTTTATGGATACGATACACTTTTATGTAGGGGACGGAAAAGTCCCCGCCGAACGAAAGGATGGAAACAATAATGAAAAGCATTAGAAGTATCGTTTCGATAATGCTCATCGCGGCGTTTGCATTTGCGCTTGCGCTGCCCGCCGCGGCTGAAGAGGATGCCCCCGTTACCGGGGTTTGCGGCGAGCATCTTACCTGGTCGCTGAATACCGAATCGGGCGAGCTTACGATTTCCGGAACCGGCATGATGTACGACTATGCCGAGGAGGACGGCGAGCTTGCCCCGTGGCGCGCCTGCGCGAACCTCGTCCGCAGTGTGAAAATAGAGAACGGCGCGGCAAGCATCGGCGAATGCGCTTTCTATGAGTGCTGGGCGCTTGAATCCATCAGCCTGCCCTCAAGCCTTACCTATATAGGTTATCAGGCTTTTGAAAAGTGTTATTCGCTGACCTCCGTCGTTATTCCCAACGGAGTTACCGCTATCGCTCCGGAGGCATTCCGCGGCTGCTCCGCGCTGAACAGCGTCACTCTGCCCTCCGGCCTTACCGAGCTCGGCTTAAAGGCTTTTGCCTACTGCACCGCGCTTGAAAGCATAAGCATCCCCTCCGGCATAACCGTGCTGGACGTTGCCGCCTTTACCAACTGCTGCGCGCTGCGTGAGGTGACGCTGCCCTCCACGCTTAAAACCATTAGCTCCTACGCCTTCTCCGATTGCTGGGCGCTGTGTGAGATCACCATTCCCGATAAGGTTAAGACCATCGATTCGCAGGCCTTTTACCGCTGCAAGGCGCTTAACAAAATAACCTTTATGGGCAACAAGCCCACCTCCGTAGGAGATCTCGTTTTCAAGGATACGAGGGACGATCTCGTTATACTCTACCGCCCGCAGAACGCCTCCAACTGGGCGCCGAGCGGTCAGCAGTATTGGCAGGGAGTTCCCATTGCCCCCGTGGGGACCACGCTTGACCGTCCCACGCTGTCCGGTTCATTCGGTTCCCTTTCCTGGTCTCTTTCCACGGCATCGGGCGCATTGAGCATTACGGGCTCCGGTTCAATGATCGAGGCCGCGGGCGATACGCCCCTTCCGTGGAAGGATCATAAGGAATACATAACCGCGGTCACCGTCGGCGAAGGCATAACCGACCTTAAGGAGGGTTTTTGCGATCAAAGCACCGCATTAAGGTCCGTAAGCCTGCCCTCCACGCTCACCTGCGTCGGCCCCTCCGCCTTCTGCTACTGCACGGCGCTTACCGGGATCGAGCTGCCTGAAGGGCTTGAAAAGATAGATTTTCAGGCGTTCTTCCACTGCGGCGCGCTGAGGGATATCGAAATTCCTTCCGGTGTTGCGGAGATGGGCATGGACGTCTTTACCGAATGCAAATCGCTCAAGAGCATAACGATACCCGATGGTATAGAGCAGCTGAAAAACAATACCTTCCTTAACTGCTCTGCGCTTAAGGAGGCTCGTTTGGGCTCCGGGCTGAGCGTTTTAGGCGAGTATTCGTTCTCCGGCTGCTTCGCTCTTCGCGCGATAGAGCTGCCCGCCTCCGTCATCCGCATAGATTACGGCGCGTTTTACGAGTGTTGGAGCCTTACCTCCATCACTTTCCCCGCCGGTATCGAACGCATCGATAACAGCGTTTGCAGGGAGTGTTACTTCCTCTCCCGTGCCGTTTTCGAGGGCGAGCCCCCCGCGGTTTTCGGCAATGAGGTTTTCCATAACACGGCCGGGGATTTCACGATCTGCTATTACAGTGACTTTGCCGAAGCCTGGGCTCCCAACGGCGAGACCGAGTGGCACGGCTATCCCCTGATGATGCTTGAGGGCGCCGCGCTCACCCCCGGCGACGCGGACGGCAACGGCAGCGTGACCTCCGCGGACGCTCTCGCCGTACTCAGATACGTGCTTGGCTTGGCGGGCGGCGTGAACGTTTCGGCGGCCGACGTGAACGGCGACGGAGCCGTGGACGGCTCCGACGCGCTGCTTATACTGCGCATGGCAATCGGCCTCAGCTGAACCGCCCCGAGGGGCAAATGACTTTTACAACCGCGCCGGGTTTGGGGAGCGATCCCCGGCCCGGCGATTTTTTGCTGTTGCAAAACCCGAAACCGCATGATATAATATAAAATACTCCACCGAAAGGAAAGTGATTCAAATGAGCATACTGTCCGGTTTGAAGGATAAACTCAAAAAGGAAGTGGTCGACAAGGTCGCCGCGGCCGTCAAGAGCGAGGTCGAAAAGGCCAAGGAAGCGGCCGCCGAGCTCGAGGCCGATAAGGAGGCTCCCACCGGCACCGTGTTGGGCGGCGGAATGGCCTCGAACTCCACCATAGGCGGGCACACGGGCTTCGTCATCGGCGGCGGCAGCGCGGCTCCCGAGGGCGAGTATCACGAAAAGAGCTGGTATCAGGACGTGCCCGCGGAGGAGTGCCAGTTCAATTATCCGGGCACTTATCTTGAGTATTTCGACATGATATTCCGCGAGGATTTCCCCGAGTATCAGGTCGAGTTCGCCGCCGTGCAGCCCAGGCGCAAATACACCTACACTTTCCGCAGGGACGGCGCCGAGGCGCTCGTAGTCGAGCTCATGGCCTCCGCTTGCGAATCCAATCAGATCCGCAAGGAGTGCATGGCAAGGCAGCTTCCCTATCTGCGCTTCTATTTCGATCACAACGGCTGGTGGAACACCCGCGCTTACGTCAAGGAGCGCGTGGGCAAGGCTCTCGGCCGCTGATAAAACCGCGTTTGAAAGAGAACGCGCGGCTTTTCCGCGCGCCTGCGAGGGGCAAGGCACGGGCGTTTTCCGGCATTTTGCCGGGGCTTTGCAGGCAGTCGGCCCGTGTACGGTCCGGTACATTCCGGAACTTCCGGAATTTAAAGGATTCTCTTTCATATAAAGATCCGCACCCGTTCGGGTGCGGATCGTATTAATAAGGTGTTCTCATGGGTTTGCTTGACCGGCTTTCGGAGCCCGCCGTTTGGGAGGCGTTTTACGAATACAAGGCCTCCCTCGCCCTGCCGCGCAGGGAAACGGAGCTGCTCCGCAAATTCATAGATGAAAAGGCCTATCTTCCCGTATGCGGGCTCATCCGCTCGGGCGGGCGCTTTCCCCTGCCCAAAAAGTCCGTCATCAGCAAGCTTTCCTCGCAAAAGAAGCGCACGGTCTATACCTATCCCGAGGCGGAGAATCGCGTGCTGAAGCTCCTGACCTACCTCATGCTCCGCAAATACGACGCCGCGTTCCCCTCCGTGCTCTATTCCTTCCGCCCCGGCCGCACGGCGAAGGATGCCCTCAAGAGCCTTCTGCGCTCGCCCGTAAGGCGGATGTATACCTATAAGGCGGACGTGAGCAATTATTTCAACTCCATCGAGATACCCCGCCTGCTGCCCATGCTGGGGTCAGCTCTCGCGGACGACCCGGAGCTTTACCGCTTCCTCGCCGCTCTCCTCACGGAGCCCGAGGCGCTGGAGAACGGCCGCACCGTGACCGAGCAGAAGGGTATAATGGCGGGCACGCCGCTTGCGTCGTTCTTCGCCAACCTCTTCCTTTCCGATCTGGACGCGCATTTCGAGCGCCTGGGCGTACCCTACCGCCGGTATTCGGACGATATAATACTCTTCGGCAGCACCCCGGAGGAGGCCGCAGGGCACGCGGAGTTCGTGCGGAGCTTCCTTGCGGAGAAAGGGCTCTCGCTGAACTCCTCGAAGGAGTGCTTCTCCTCGCCCGAGGAGGGCTTCACTTTCCTGGGCTTTATTGTCAGGGGCGATACCGTGGACGTCGCGCCGGTCTCCGTCCGGAAGCTCAAGGCCAAAATGCGCCGCAAGACCCGCGCCCTCGCCCGCTGGCGCGATAAAAACGCGCTGGACGGCGAAAAGGCCGCAAAGGCGTTCATTCGCGTTTTCACCCGCAAGCTCTTCGAAAACCCGTCGGGCAGCGAGCTGACCTGGACATACTGGTTCTTCCCCGTCATCAACACCGCGGAAAGCCTTAGGGAGATCGACCGCTACGCGCAGGACTGCGTGCGCTTTCTCATCAGCGGCAAGCGCACAAAGGGCCGCTTCGCGGTGAGCTATGAGCGGATCCGCGCCCTCGGCCTTAAAAGCCTCGTCCACGCCTACTACGATTTTTCCGAGGAGGAGCGCGCCCGCCGCGGCAAATGAGCTTTTCGCCGTTTTTCCCGCGATTATATCATTTTTTAATGTTGACAAACCCCTTCCGGTTTGATATGATAATAGACGGCCCAATTGAAAAAGCCGTCTCTCCGTAGCTCAGCAGGATAGAGCGTTCGCCTCCTAAGCGGAAGGTGAAAAAATTTAATACAGGCATTATGCGACTACATTATAACGCTAAATGCGCCCGTAGCTCAGTAGGATAGAGCGATCGCCTCCTAAGCGATAGGTCGGAGGTTCGAATCCTCTCGGGCGTGCCAAAAAGCCTCAAAACCACTAAGGTTTTGGGGCTTTCTTCTTTTTGCCTCAAAGCTGCTGCCTCCCCCTCTAAGCCCTCTTGTCCGACCGTATTATATTCGAAGTCCGACCGTATTAGAATGATTCTATTCTGTTCTAATGCGGGCGGGCTTTTTGTGTTTTACTGCATTTTTACTGCACAAGCCTCATTTTGACCGTATTAGAAACCCACATATGCTGACC
>CAMZFO010000061.1 GCA_947306125.1 uncultured Clostridia bacterium
GGCGCGCACAGGCGAAAAACGAAGACAAGCCCCCTCTCGACCCCGCTGTCGAAGAACCGGAAACCCCGCAGCCGCCGGTCTCGAAGGACGCCCTGAAGGAAGAGCTCCTCACCGAGGAGAAGCCCTCGGAGAAAAAGCCCGCGCCCAAGCAGAACAACGGCGGCAAAAACGGCAAGGGCGGAAATAACGGCAAAAACGGCAAGGGCAGCAAGAAAAAAGGCGGAAAGAAGGGCAAAAAGTGAACGTCCGCGCGCTGCTCACCACCGCCATGCTCCCCGTGCTGAGGCGGTATTTTCCGGAAGCCGAGCCTGCGGATCTCGGCTTTTTCGGCGGGTATGCGGATATTTCCTCGGCTCTGCCTAAAAAAAACGGGCTTGACTTGAGCCCTGAAACAGTATACAATATTAGAACAGCCATAAGCATAGGCGGCGCTCCGCTGTTTTCGGACGCCGTCTGCGAGGCGGGATTCCTCGGGTTCACGCTGAGCGGCGAGGCGCTTGAAGTCATCGCCGGCGCTCTGGCGGTGGAGAGCTTTCCCATGGAGCCCTCGCCGGTCATTGAGCTCGGCGCCACCCCGGAGTGCATCCACGCCCGCCTGCTGGACGCCGCGCACGCGCTGCCCGAAGCGCCTTTTAAGCCCCCGGCGGGGGAGGCAAGGGCGGCGTTCTGGCACCTCATAGCCGCGGACACCCCCTCCTCGCTGGAGATCGCCCTGCGGCAGACGGAAGCGGCGCTCGACGCCCACCGCCGCTCGCCGGTCTTCACAAAGGCCGCCGTGCTCGCGATGGCTTCGGCGGTTTCGCGCTTCATATCAAAATGAGCCGTCCGTCCCGCAAACGGGACTTTCCAACAGCATATAAAGAAAGGAATAGAATATGAATATCAAATGGTTCGGTCAATCCTGCTTCCTGCTCACCGATGAGAACGGCGTGCGCGTCCTCACCGATCCGTGCGCGCCGGAAACGGGCTATGACGTCAAAAACGTTTACTGTGACGCAGTCACGGTGAGCCACGATCACTTCGATCATAATTACATCAAGGCCGCCGCCGGCGAGCCCGTCATCATCACGGAGCCCGGAGAGTATGAGGTCGGCGGCGTGAAGATCATCGGCTTCCCCGCGTTCCATGACGAGTGCGAGGGCGCCAAGCGCGGCCCCAATACCATGTTCCTCTTCGAGATGGAGGGCATGCGCATACTCCACGCGGGCGATATCGGGCATCAGCTCACCCGCGAGCAGATACTTGAGATAGGCATAGTCGACGTGCTGCTCGTGCCCATTGGCGGCAAGTACACGATCGACTACCTCGGCGCGCGCACCTTTGCCAACGCGCTGCGTCCCTCGGTCGTTATCCCCATGCACTTTAGGACCCCCCGCTCGACCATCGACATCGACGACTGCGGCAGCTTCGTTGCGACCGTGCAGGACTGCAGGATCCATAAGCTCAACGATTTCGAGGCCTCGATCTTCAGGAACACCCTCGGCGAGGACCGCGTGCTGGTGCTCGATCCGTATACGGAAAGAACTGAAGACTGAAAACTGATAACTGATAACTAAAAAAAGCCCTGTAAAGGCGAGTGTTTCCTAAGAAGCACTCGCCTTAAGCGAGCAAAGCGAGCGTCGCCCATGTGGCCGAAAAATAATCATTTTTCGAGCCGAATGGGCGCACGCGGCGCGATAGCCGCGGAACGCGATCGTAAAAGAAAGTAGGATCGCTCCTGCGAGACATATCCGCGGTAATTATTAAACTCAAGACGGGGCGGACCGGAAGCTCGCTATGCGCACTCCGGCGATAATAAACAGAGCATGGTATGGAACAGTCCGATACCATGCTTTTTGCTTGTCTGTTGCTTAAAGAGCCGCAGCATATAGTTTTTTAATTATCCCAAGTCTTTCAGCACCCCGCCCAGCGCGTTTATCTCCACGTAAAGCCTGTCTTGCGCCGTTATCCTTCCTCTGTGCCGGACGATCCCTTTTCTTGGGAGTCCGGCGCGCTTGCCTCCTGCCGCTGTTTCAATTCCGCGAGCCTTGCAAGCACGGACTTTCTGTTTCCCCGTGCGGCGGCCGCTTCAAGTATCGAGTCGATCCTTTCTTCGCGGATATCGCCGTGATAGGCTTCCTCGACAGGCCGAATGACTTCGTGCGCATCGCGTTCGCTTTCGCGGATCTCCTCATAGATATCCGCATAATTGCCGGCTTCAAGAATGTTTCGTATGAATGCGACGGAATGCTCCGGGAACCGCTCCCAGCCGCCGTAAAGCTCGTTCACGGCGCGGTCGATCATCTCATAGGTGATCGGCTTGCCCTTCCGCTCATGCTCGGCGAGAATGCCGACTATATCGGAAAGATCGTTTTCATACTGCCTTCCCGCACGGAGCTTCATGGCGACGAGGTATTCACCCGTTACCATACGCACGTTCAAAACCTGATTGAATGTGCGGCAGAAGATGGAATACTGATGAAGATAAGGCGAAAAGGAATCCGTCTTTTTGAAATCCGCGTTGAGCCAATCCTCCGGAAGCCCGAAATTTGCAGCGACGCGGCCGACGGCTTCCTTCATAATAGAGGCTGTGGGAACGATGGCGTCAACGTCCGTCGTCATTTCCCTGAATCCGTAGCTCTCAATGACCGCCGCTCCGCCGATCAGCACTATATCAACGGGAGTTCTTCTTCCGCCGAGCCTCTTATACTCCTTCGACAGTTCGTTGAGGTATCTGTCCAGATTTTCTTTCGTGAATACCTCGCTGTTTTCAGATGACATATCGCACCTCGCTCTCCACGATATTGAACCGCATGAATTCCGGGATGGCGTTCCTTATCGCCTGCTTCTTGGGCTCGTCGCTCCTGCCCGCCGCGCAAAGCGCAAGCACGCCCGCGGGGTAGATGGGTTCGGAGAGCTTCTGTTTTCTCAGCGCGTCGTAATCGCTGCAGATATCAACGCCGTTTTCGCGGCTGATATAATCCACCATAGCCAGAAGGTAGAAGCTTTCGGGGTACCATCTTCTATTATAATAGTACCGGATCTCGTTTTTCTCCAGCGTCTCCATGAGGAACCCGATATCGCCGAGCCGTTTTAAGCGATGGCAGACGTTGCTTTTGAAAAGCTCAAAGGAGCAGCGTTTTTCCATGCAGGATTCAAGCAGCTCCTCCATGGGCATATGAAGCTCCTTTGCAAGCCGATAGACCGTCTCGGCGCTGCACTTTTCAAGGCTCGTCTTGCCGCTGCAGATGTCGCTCAGCGTGGTGTAAGGCACGCCGCTGTTTTTGGAAAGGCTGTATTTGGTTACGCCCTGCTGTGAGAGCAGCTCCGCAAGCATCATATGGGCTCGCTCCTTCCTTGTGGTTTTCAATCATATTATAACGGTACGCCGTTATATTGTCAAGCGGGAACACTTCGTATTTTCCCTGCTTGCGCAAGGCTTTATTCTTCGTTACGCTCAATGGCGGCAAATGCATATAAAAAAGGCGTCACGGAAGGTTGATTATCCAAACCGTGACGCTAAGATCGTGCTGTGCTCGATTCATCGGCTGCGTATATCCAAAACGGAGGACGGCCGTTTAAGCTCCGACGCCTGTTTTGCATAACGGAAAAAAGCTTTGTTCCCGTCCCGGCGTCCGGGCTCCGCGTTTCGATACTTGAACAGCCCGGTCAATATCGCGGAACGATCATCCCCGTGCATCGGAGCGATCACCGCCCGTTCAGCACCCCGTCCAGCGCGGCGAACAGCTCCTCGCGGCCGGAATAGGGGAAGACCTTAAAATACGGGTCGCCCTTTATCATTGCGGAGAGGGAGCATTTTTCGCGGTGATAGAACACGAAGCAGGGCTTGCGGAGCTTTTCGGCAAAGGCGAGCTCGTAGCCCACACCCAGCGAGGGGCAGGTGCATTCGGCGATGAGCAGGTCGCATTCGCGTATCCAGGCGGTATCCTGCGAGTATATGGCGGCGTCGCGTTGGAGCTCGCCTTCAAGCGCGCTTAATGAAAGATCGCCCACGTGCTCTGTGAGCACTGTGCAGCTTTCCTTTATCCGGGCTATCATTTCCGCGTAAAGCGAGGCGTCGGCTCTGCCCCCGCGTATGCTTCCCGCAAAATAGACCTTCCTTTTCATGTCATTCCACCGTAACGCTCTTGGCAAGATTCCTCGGCTTGTCGACAGGGCAGCCCTTCTGCACGGCCATATAGTAGGCGAAGAGCTGCAGGGGTATCACGGCGAGGAACGGAGCCAGAAGCTCGTTCGACTCCGGTATGCGCCACGTGAGCGCGCAGTGGGAATCGACCTCGGGCATGACGCCGTTGGTGATGGCGAGCACGTTGGCGCCCCTGACGCGCACCTCCTCGATATTGCTGGCGGTCTTGGCGGCCAGATGCTTCTGCGTGACGAGGGCGACGACGAGAGTGCCTTCCTCTATGAGCGCTATGGTGCCGTGCTTCAATTCGCCCGCGGCGTAGGCCTCGGAGTGAATGTAGCTGACCTCCTTGAGCTTCAGCGCCGCCTCCATCGCGAGCGCGCTGTCTATGCCGCGCCCGATGAAGAAAACGTGCCTGGAGGAGAATTCGCGGCTCGCGTAATACTGGATATCGCCGTGAGCGTCCACGAGCGCCTGCATCTTTTCGGGTACCGACGCGATCTCGGCAAGGAGCGACGCCGTCTGCTCCTCGCTTACCGTGCCGCGGAGCTGGCCCAGCCTCAGCGCGGCGAGGAAGAGCACGATTATCTGGGTGAGGTAGGATTTGGTCGCGGCGACGGCTATCTCGGGCCCGGCGTAGGTGAAGAGCACCTCGTCCGCCTCGCGCGCGATGGTGGAGCCGATGACGTTGCAGACGGCGACGGTGCGTATGCCGGCCTGCTTCGCCATTCGCATTGCGGCGATGGAGTCCGCCGTTTCGCCCGACTGGGAGATAATAAAGAGCACCTCGCCCTCCTCAAAGCGGTAATCGGAGTAGCGGAATTCGGAGGCTATATCTGCCTCGACGGGTATCTTCGCCAGCTCGGAGAAATACTTTTTGCCCAAAAGACCCGCGTGGTAAGCCGTGCCGCAGCCGATTATGCGGATGCGCTTGACGCCCGCCGCGTCCTCCTCCGTCCAGGGGAAGCAGTCCGCCTTGAGCCTGCCCGTGCGGGCGGAGACGTACTGCTCCGCCGTCTTGCGGAAGACTATGGGCTCCTCGCAGATCTCCTTCATCATAAAGTGCTCGTAACTGCCCTTCTTGGCGGCGTCCAGATCCCAGTCGATATGGGTGCAGCCCTTGTCGATGGGGGAGCCGAATTCGTCGTAGAAGGCTATGCCGACGGGGGAGAGCACGGCTATCTGCTTGTCGCCCATGAAGGTGACGTCGCGGGTGTAGGAGAGCAGCGCGGGGATATCGGAGGCGATATGCGAGCCGTCCTTACCAAAGCCGACGACCATCGGGCTGTCCTTGCAGACGCAGTAGATGCGGTCGGGGAAATCGCGGAAGAGTATCGCCAGCGCGAACGAGCCCTCGAGCATGCGCATGGAGCGCTTGATCGCCGTTATGGGGTCGCCCCTGTAAAGATCGCCCAAAAGCTGGGCCACGACCTCGGTATCGGTGTCCGAAACGAAGCGGCAGCCCTTTTCCTGCAGCATCTCCTTGAGGCGCATATAGTTTTCGATAATGCCGTTATGCACGAGAACGAGCTGCTTTTTCGCGTCCCCGTGGGGGTGGGAGTTGATGAAGGAGGGCTCGCCGTGAGTGGCCCATCTCGTGTGCCCAATGCCGCAGGTGCCGGGCACGGGCTCGCGCCCGAGTATGTCGGCAAGGTTTTTAAGCTGCCCCTTTTCCTTCTTCATTATTATATCCGAGCCGTCCCAGACCGCTATGCCCGCGGAATCGTACCCGCGGTAGGCGAGGGTCTCGAGCCCCTCCATCAGTATGGGAGTGGCTTCCTTATTTCCTGTAAAACCGACTATGCCGCACATAATTTCACCTGTCCTTTCGCTTTATTGCAAAAGCTCCTTTTGATCCATCTTAATTTTATATGAGGGTATGCTCCGTGTCAAGCCGAAAATGCGTTTTTGCGAAAGACAGTTTCCGTCCGCCGCGTTTGCATTTTATATTCTTCTGTGGTATAATATAAAAAGCAAACCATGCGGTTATGGGAAACGAGGTGAAAAGGAATGCCTAAGGCAACGATTTCCGATCAGTTGATCAATTACGAGATCGCGGGCGTGACCGATTTTAAGCTGCGCACCCCCGCGCTGCTCCTGCACGGCAACGGCGAAAGCATGCGCATATACGCGAATTTCGTGCCGCTGCTCTCCTCCTCGCGCGGGTTCGTGCTCATGGACAGCCGTTATCAGGGGGAGTCGGAGCCCATCGACCCCGAGGCCGAGCCCCGCATCAGCTATGAGCTCATGGCGCAGGACGCGATTGACCTCATGGAGAACGTGCTGGGCGTCGCGGAATACGATATTATAGGCTCCTCCGACGGCGCGATAACCGCTCTTCTTATGGCGCTCAAGTCCATCCGCGTACGCAAGCTGATACTGATAGGCGTCAATTCCGATCCCTCGGGCTTGAAGCCCAAGGCCGTCCGCGCGATAAAGCGCGACCAGCGCGCCGCAAGGAGGCGCAGGGACTTGAAGGCCGTTGAGCTCTGCCGCATGATGCTCGACGAGCCGAAGCTGACCGGCGGCGAGCTTGCCTCCATAATCTGCGAAACGACCGTCGTTTACGGTCAGAAGGACGAGTGCATCCGCCGCGAGCACGCCTCCGCCATCGCCGACGCAATCCCCCGCGGCAGCTTTGTCGAAATAAAGGGCGCCGGGCACGATATCCCCCGCACCCACCCCGGCGAGCTCGCCGAGCTGGTGAGATCGCTGCTGTAAGAATAGACTCCGCCGCCTCCGGCCATACTGTTGCCGGAGGTGATTTTTATGTCGAAAAAGCAGGCTCGAAGGGACGTGCGGCCCATGCCCACGGGCGGCGAGGATATGCACACGATAATGATGAACGAGTGCACTGGGCTGATGCCGACCCCCGCCGACGAGGAGGCGGAGCGCCTTGCCTTCAGCGAGACAGAGACCCTGCAGCCGGGGGAAACTCCGAGCGCGAAGTGAGCGGAGCGGAGGCCGTCTCCGCCCGCCCTTCAGCTGTACTTATCCACCAGCGCCCGGCACCACTCCTCGTCGGGCGCTTCGATGGTGGTGAAAACGGGCAGCGAGCCGTCTGCGGGGAACATCCGCACCGTCGGAGCGCGGGTCAGGCCGGGCGTCACGCGGACGTAAAGCAGCAGGCAGGGGGTATACCCCTCGGCGCGGACTATGAGAGTCGCGCGGCCCGAGGCCGAGGGGAGCAGGCGGTCGTATTCGCCGTCCGGTATGACGGGCGTTTCAATGCCCTCCGTGAGCCCGCCTGCGCCCGTTGGAAAGCTCCGCCCGAGCTCCGGAACCGTGACGGAGGCGCCCTCTATGGGCTCGTCGGTGAAGCCGTCGAGCACCCGCACGCGCAGTATCCCGCATCCCGCCGAATGGGAAGCGGCGCTTTTTATGCCCGCGCAGCCGAAAAAAACTGCGGGCACACAGGTCAAAACGATCCAAATCAGTATTTTTTTTGCTCTCATATTCTATTATATGCGCATTTGCCCGTACAAAAACCGGGAAAAGTATGATATAATAACGTCAAATAACCCGAACGGAGGTATACCTTATGCGTATCCGCATCGACTATACAAATATGCTTTCTTCCGCCGTGGGCGAGCACGGCATACCGGAGGAGGAGCTTCGCGCAATGTTCCCCGAGGGAAGGGCAGCGCTGGAAGCCGTCCGCGCCAAGAGGGACGTCATCCGCTGGCGCGATCTGCCCTATAATCAGAGGGAGATAGTAAAGGAGATAAAGGCGGTCGCCGAGGACGTCCGCCAAAGGTGCGAGAGCTTCGTCGTGCTCGGCATAGGCGGCAGCGCTTTGGGCCCAATCGCCGTGCAGCAGGCGCTCAATCACCCGAAGTATAACGAGCTCCCCCGCGAAAAGCGCGGCGGCCCGAAGCTCTACGTGGAGGATAACGTGGATCCCGAGCGCATGGCGGCGCTTATGGACGTCATCGACCCGGAAACGACGGTGTTCAACGTCATCACCAAATCCGGCTCCACCTCCGAGACCATGGCCCAGCTTTTGACCGTCATGCGCCTGCTCATCGACCTTTACGGCGAGGAGAGGCTCAGGGAGCGCCTTATCGCCACCACCGACTGCGAGAAGGGCAATCTCGTTGCCATCGCGAAGCGTTACGGGCTCACCACCTTCTTCGTGCCCGAGGGGGTCGGAGGCAGGTTCTCCGAGCTCTGCCCCGTGGGTCTTTTGCCCGCGGCGGTCTGCGGGATAGATATCGAGGCCATGCTCGAGGGCGCGGCGCAGATGGACGCGCTCTGCGACAATGACGATATCGAGGCGAATCCCGCCCTCATGTACGCTCTGCTGGAGGTCGCGGCTATGAGGCGCGGCGCGAATATAGGCGTGCTCATGCCCTACGCGGATTCGCTCAAGTTCTTCGCCGATTGGTACGCGCAGCTCTGGGCGGAGTCGCTGGGCAAAAAGCGCGGCGGTGAAAGGTTCGGCCAGACGCCCGTCAAGTCGCTCGGCGTCACCGACCAGCATTCGCAGGTGCAGCTCTATACCGACGGCCCCTTCGACAAGACCGTCACCTTCCTCGGAGTCGAAAAATACCGCAAGGTGTTCGCCATACCGCACGCCGCGGACGATTACCCCAACGTGGCGTTCCTTTCGGGGCACACCTTCAACGAGCTCATCTCCGCCGAGCGCCGCGCGACGGAGCACGCCGTCACCGTCAGCGGGCATATGAACAAGACCGTAATACTGCCCGAGGTGAACGCGAACACGGTGGGCCAGCTCATGATGCTCTTCGAGCTTGCGACGGCTTACGCGGGCGAGCTTAGTGGCATAGACGCCTACGATCAGCCCGGAGTAGAGGAGGGCAAGAACATGACCTACGCGCTCCTCGGAAAGCGCGGGTATGAGGAGAAGCTCAAAGAGATGGGCGAGAACGCCGCAAGGAAGCTCGTATAATTCTTAAGTAAAAAAGGATTTTCACTTGAGTCTCTACGACAAATAAGCGCAGGCTCAAAGCTTGCCGGCCGCCCATTATGCGAAATATCGTAGAACACTCAAATGAGCTTTTTGCGAGCTGTGCGAGCCGCAGCGGGTCAGCGCGCCGTGCCGCGATAGGCACGGAACCACGATCTGCAAAGAAGGTCAGGATGCATCTGCGAATCAATTCCGCAGCAGGGGGGAGAACGACCCGGAGCGATCCCGGCCGCCCGTTTTGCGAAACGTATTAAAATATAAAAAATATAAAATAAAGGAATCCCACTTGAGTCTCTACGATAAAAAGGATTTCAAAAGCATAGACTGGATCACGATAATCATCGTGTTCGCGCTCGCGGCGTTCGGCATGATCGCCCTCTGTTCCGTGCTCGCAAATCCCTTCGACGGAACGGAGCAGGGCCTCGGCGACATAATCGCCAAGCTGAATCTCGATTACGTCCAGAGGCAGGCCATAAACTTCCTCGTGGGCCTTGCCGCGATGATAGTCGTGATGCTTTTCGACTACAATATTTTCAAGCCGCTCTCGATATTCGCCTATATAGGCGTCGTGGGCCTTTTGGGTATGCTCTTCGTATTCGGCAAGGTGAGGGGCGGCGCGCAGGGCTGGTTCGTTTTCGACAGCATTCAAAGGAACGTGCAGCCGGGCGAGCTGAGCAAGATAGCGGTGATACTCACCGTCTCGGGAGTCGTTTCAAAGGCGATGGACACGGACGGCAGGCTTTTAAGGTTCAAGGACATACTCGTTGCCGGCGTTTATACGGCGATACCCTTCCTGCTCATCGCGCTGCAGCCCGATTACGGCACGGCGTTCGTGCTCGTCGTGATACTCGCCTTCATATTCTTCGCCGCAAGGATAAAGTGGTGGTGGATAGCGGGAGCCGCGCTCGCAATGGGCACGGCGCTGCCGCTCACGTATTTTTTCATATTCACCCCCAGCCAGCAGAACAGGATAATCTCCTTCCTCAATCCGGAATACGATCCGCTGGGCGCGGGCTTCCAGGTCAGCCGCTCGAAGGTCATAATCGGCTCGGGCAGGCTCATGGGCAAGGGCTTCTTCGATCAGGCGACGCTCTCACAGCTCAAATACGTCCCAGAGCGCCATACAGACTTCATCTACAGCGGCATAGTCGAGGGCGTGGGCTTCGTGGGCGGCGCGATACTCATAGCGGTATTCTTCATACTTGCCTTCCGCTGGCTCTATATCGCGGCGAAGGCCAGGGATAATTACGGCATGCTGCTCGTTGTCGGCGTGACGGGTATGCTCATCGCGCACGTCTTCGAGAATATCGGCATGACTATAGGCCTCATGCCCATGACCGGCATACCCCTCCCGTTCATAAGCTACGGGGGCTCCAATATGCTGACGAATATGATAGGAGTGGGCATAGTGCTGAACGTCTATATGCGCCACCCCGTCAAGAAGAAGCGAAAGCGCGACGGCAGGCGCGAAAGGGACGACGTCATACTCGGCTGAGGTTTCGGCTGTTTTTTGCCGCCGTATCTTTTCAAAGCCCCCGGGTATGTGTTATAATATTTGTTCCGGAGGAGTTATTCGATGAAGCGCCGTCATTACCGCATACACTATAACGACAAGACCTATCCCATGCGGAGGGTGAAGCACAGGGAGATACCCTGGGGCAGCATTTGTTTGGGCCTGCTCGCGCTTTTGCTGCTTGTCGGAGGCGCTTTTGCGGTGAAGAGGTGGTTCGATCTGGGCGGCACGGGAGTGACGCTGCGCGAGCTTTTTGAAGAGCTCCTCGGAAGATGACCGAAAGGACGCCGTAAAAAGGCGGTAGGACTATGAAAAAGACCACAAGGATAATCGCGCTCGTGCTGGCAGGGCTCTTCCTGCTCACCATCTGCGTCACCATCGCGGCGTGGATGCTCCACTGAAGCCGCGCGTTTTGAGGGACAGAAGAAAGGATAAACTCATGGAAAGATTCTCATATCCTTCGGCGACGGGCCTTTGCCGTATCGCCGCTTACAGGTGGCTGCCGGAGGGCAGTCCGAAGGCCGTCGTGCAGATAGTGCACGGCATGGCGGAGCACGCATCAAGATACGACCATATCGCCCGGTTCCTCGCGGGGCAGGGCTTTGCCGTTTACGCGGAGGATCATCCCGGGCACGGCGAGTCCATAAACGGCGAGGGCAAACGCGGCTGGTTCGCCCCGGAGAACGGCTGGACCCGCGTCGTGGAGGATATCATGCGCCTGCATGAAACGGCAAAAAAGGAGCATCCCGGCCTCAAGCAGGTGCTCTACGGGCATTCCATGGGCAGCTTTTTGGCCCGCACCTGCGCCTCGAGATACCCCGATGAATTCGACGCATTCATTTTCTCCGGCACGGCGGGGAAGAATCCCGCGCTCGGCGTCGCCAAGGCGTTAGCTAACAGGAACGTCAAAAAGACCGGCGGCGATAAGCCCGACGATATGCTGAACGGGCTCGCGTTCGGCGCCTACGGCAAGCAGACGAAGGATGCCCGCACACCCTTCGACTGGCTGACGCATGACGAGAGCATAGTAGACGAATACGTAAAGGACGAGCTCTGCGGCTTTACCTTCACCTCAGCCGCCTTCCGCGATCTCTTCGACGGCCTCGGGGAGATATCGGGCAAAAAATGGGCGGAGAAGGTCAAAAACGTGCCCATTTACCTTCTCGCGGGGAAGGAGGATCCCGTCGGCGGCTATGGAAAGGGCGTCGTCGAGGTCTGCGAAAACCTCCGCAAAACCGGGCATACCCACGTCGTGCTCTCGCTTTACGAGCACGGCAGGCACGAGATGCATAACGAGGTGAACCGCGAAGAGGTCTATCGCGGCATACTCGCCTTCCTGCGCTCCGCCGTCTGAA
>CAMZFO010000062.1 GCA_947306125.1 uncultured Clostridia bacterium
GCTTCTCCTCCGCGGGAGCCTCCGCGGGCTTTTCCTCGGCGGGAGCCTCGGCGGGCTTATCCTCTGCGGGAGCCTCCGCAGGCTTCTCCTCCGCGGGAGCCTCCGCGGGCTTCTCCTCCGCGGGCTTTGCGGCGCCGGCCTCCGCGAGCTTGTTCCCTCCCTTGCCGCGCAGCTTGCCGTAGAGCCAGTTATTCATCTTCGCATGGTGCCGCGTGAAGGGGAAATCATACGCCAGCACGCGCACCTTCCTGCCGAGCACGGGCAGGCCGACGAGCAGCAGGAGCGCGATCCCGAGCAGCGCCGCGAGCACGGCGGGCGAGAGCAGGCCCTTTTCCGTGAAGGCCTCCATCCTCCCCGCGCCGTAAGCGATCACGAGGTGCGAGAACACCGCGGGGAACACGGAGCGCAGACGCCACGTGATCACGCACTGAACAAAGCCTATAAACAGCGCGGCGAGCGCGGCGCAGCGCACGGAGGCGGAAAAGCCGCCGCTCGTTTTGACGTAGCTTTCGACCATGAACCACACCGCCAGCGCATATATGACGGGCGCGAGCACGAGCCCGGCCGAAAAATGGATCTTCTCGAGGAAGCTGAAAACTACCCCGCGGAAAATGAGCTCGAACGCGAGCACGATAAAGAGCATCGGCGGGAGGAACGCCCATTTGCCCTCCGGGAACACGCCGGGGAGCGAGGAGGTCAGGGCGTAAAAATCGTTCACGGCGGCGCCGCCCCTCGCCTTGAGCACGCTGCTCAGGGTCAGACCGGTCAGCACGGCGATGACGAACACGAGCGGAAGGTATATCGGATTGAAGAGATTGAAGCCGCCGCAGTCATGCGGGGGACGGATGGAGACGCAGTAGACGAGCAGCGCGGAGAACGCCGCGATAATGAAAGCGGTCCTGAAAATGACGCCGAGATTGTTCCCGACCGCCTCGCGCACGCTCTGCTCTATATAGCGCTCGTCGACGGAGGCGCCGCCCTCCTCGACCCGCTCGAGCGTCATCTCCCTCGCCCTGTCCTCAAACCTTTTGGGGACCGCGGAAAAGGGATATGCAAACGCCGCCAAAACGAGCGCGGCCAGCAGCAGAAAGCAAAGACTTTTCAAAACCTTCATCATACTTCGATACAGCCTTCCGATAATATCATAGGTGCGCGCAGGGCATACTGCCCCACTTTCGACCCATTATATCAAAATATCAAAAACTTTTCAAGTATCATACGCCCGTTTTCGGGGAAGCTAAATACTGTTAAACCACGAAAGGAAGTATTGCATATGGCAAACGACAGGATCGCAAGGCGCAGGAGACGCGCCGTTTCACGCGCAAGGCTTTCATTATTTATAAGAAGGAACGCGCTCTATATAGGCGTGGGGCTCTGCCTCGCCGTGCTCGGCGGGCTTTTCTCGCTGGGGCTCGGCAAGGACGGCAGCACGCCTCCCGAAGACGCTCCGGCAGAGCATTCCATGGACGAACGCCTGCAGGAGGCAGAGGGGAGCACCCCCGCTCCCTGGAGGCAGGAGGCCGCCCGGCGCACGCAGAGGCCAGCGGCGTCGACCGCCGCTCCGCTCACTCCCGCTCCGACCTTGACCGCAGACCTGACGCCCGCTCCCTCATTCTCCCCCGCCCCCGTCACCGAGCGCTGGAATCCGCCCGTGGACGGCAGGCTCATACGCGTCTACTCCATGGACGGCCTCATCTGGTCCAAGACGCTCAAGCAGTGGATGACCCACTCGGGCGTGGATATCGCCGCGCGGAACGACAGCGAGGTGCGCTCCGTCGCCGCGGGTACGGTCGAGCGCGTGTATAACGACGACATGATGGGCACGACGGTCGTTATCGACCACGGGAACGGCGTCAAGACCGCCTGCTCCGGGCTAAGGGAGGATCCTCCCGTGACCGAGGGGCAGCGCATCGAGGCGCGCGCGCTCATAGGCCTCGTCGGCTCCACGGCGATCTCCGAGTGCGCCGAGGAAAGCCATATCCATTTCGAGGTATTAAAGGACGGCAGACCCGTCGATCCCGAGGGGTTCGTGCTGCTGCGCAGGCTTGACGGCTGAACGATAATACGGCAAACGAATATCCGCCCCATTTACGGGACGGATATTCTCTTTTTCCTCACAAACCGCCTTTGGGCTTTATCTCCGTTCTTTTCGCTTCTCACATATTCAATCTGTAGATCACGATCTCGTCCGGAAGCTTGGCCATGACGTAAACAAATCCGTCCGAGCATTCGAGGAAGGCCGTTTCGTCAAACATCTCCAGCTCGTTGAAGGGCAGATCGACCCATGAGAGCAGGCTCCCGTCCCTGCTGTATTTGCTGACGGTATAATAGAATCTTTCATTCACCCTGTCGTATTCATTCATGTATATCCTGTATCCGTTGGCGCCGCCTGCGGCGGGAAGCCCGGTATCCGTATACACGTACTCGTAATTCTGATGAGAAATCTCGTTATCCGGTTCGGGTATGCAATCGATGAGACGCTTTGACGCTATCCATGCCTTCTCTTCCGGGAAGTAGAGGTATTCATCGATATGCGGCGCCGACACGAGCTCAGAATCGTCCCAAACCCCTTCCACGTACACGTTCGCATAGAGCTTTCCGCCGCGCTTCATTACAGACAGCAAGTTGAAAGTCAATTCGGCAGCCGGGATCACCTTTTCGACCGTGCCGGTGTTAAAATCGATCACTCCCCCGTTCGTCACGATACTGCCGTCCAGCACACCGAACTGTCCCTCGATGGGCGCGCCGCTGTTGGGAACGATCGCGACCCTTTCGGACTTTCCGCTCTCCAGCGATATCCTGAACAGATCCATGTAAGTTCTGAAGTAGAGGAAGCCGTCTTCGATCTGAAATTCGGACGGGCCGAAGGGCTCATCCCACTGGGGATAATAATAGTAGTTATCCTCCGCGCCTTTGCCTGCGGCCAGCCTTATTATCTCCTCGGCGCAATCGTCAAACGCGAGCTCCATGGGCTCCGGAACCTCGGTGGGCTCCGGGTCAGGCGTTTCGGTCGGCTCCGCAGAGGGCTCCGCAGAAGGCTCCGCAGAGGGCTCGGCAGATGGCTCCGCAGAGGACTCCGCGGACGGCATTTCGGAAGCGGGAGCTTCGGTCGGCGTTTCCTCCTGCGGGCGGCCATTCGAAACGCAGGCTGTGAAGAAAACAAGCATCAGGCCGGCCAGCAGGACCGCCGCAAGTTTAACGGGCTTCTTCACGGGGCGCACCTCCTTAATACCCGCACGAGATCATGCAGTCGTCATCCAGCGCTTCCCTGAGCTCCTTATACTGCTCCTCGGTGATGCCGGTACCGTAAAGCTCGAGGTAGTTCAGCTTTTTGAGCTCGTAAAGCGGGGTGAAGTCCTCTATGGGGTTATCGTTCAGCCTGACGTCTACAAGCTTTTTCAGATTCGCAATGGGCGAAATATCCTTCAGCCCGAGGCCCTGCGCATAAAGTGTCTGAAGCTTCTTCATGCCGGAGATCGAGGTCAGGTCGCTCACCTTGGTATTGCCTATGCTGAGATACCACAGCTTGGGAAGACCCGCGATCGCGGAAAGGTCTGTCACGGGGCAGTTGAGACCCAGCCTGCAGAGCTCATTAAGCCCCGAAAGAGGCGCAAGGTCCTCCGCGCCGCAGCCGAGGGAAAGATACGTGAGGTGCTTGAGACCCGAAAGCGGCGTAATATCCGTAAAGCTCCCGCCCAATATGAGCTCCTTAAGCCCGTAAAGCCCGGCGATCGGAGCGATATCCGTAACGCCGTCCGAACTGAGAACGAGCCTTTTGAGCTGCTTCATCCCGGAAAGAGGCGTAAGATCGGAAGCCTCGCATTGGGGCATATTAAGCTCCTCCATATCATGCATGCGGGAAAGGAACGAAAGATCCGTGATCGTGCCGCTTTCGCGCAGATCGAGCTTCCTCAGCTTCGTCAGCCCCGCGAGCGGCGAATAATCCTCTATCCGATTCATCACAAGATCCAGCTCTTCAAGCTGCTTCATTCCCGCAAGAGCGGAAATATCCTTGATATTGTTGGCGCTCAGGTCAAGCTTTATCAGCCCGGTGAAGTAAGCAAGGTCGCTGATATCCTCAAGCTCCTGTATACGCAGTTTGAGCTCCGTCGCTTCCCTTGCGCGCTTTACCGTGAAGGGCTCCTCAAGGTATATGCTGAGCTGGTTCCTTATGGCGATCTCAAGCTTGCGGTCTGCAAACTCTATCACCATATCGTCGGGCTCCTCGGTGGGTTCCTCCGTGGGCTCCTCCGTCGGCTCCGCGGTGGGCTCCGCGGTGGGCTCCTCGGTGGGCTCCGGGGTGGGCTCTTCGCTGTTCAGCGCGGCGGTCTCCGTCCCGGCGGGGCTTTCGGAGGCTCCGGGCTCAGCGGGCTGCGGCTTTGCCGTGCATCCCACAAGGAGCAGGGCGGCCGCCAGAATGATTATAAATATGAGTGATCGTTTCATGATGGGCTCCTTTCTTCGGTACCGTTCTGCCTATATATCACGGTTTTGAGCCAAATTCTCGCGCCCAAAAATAATATATTTTCTTGGCGCGGGAGGCGGAACATATTAGAATAATACGCGCGGATGCGGGGGTATTGCTTTTTGATTTCGCCGGTGTTATCATGCAGGCGAAGAGCATGAGGGGACGGTATCGCCATGCGCGAGGAATTCATGAGGGAGCTCTACGAAAAGCATTTCGAGCTCGTTTATAAATACTGTCTTTCCAAGCTGAGGCACGATGAGGACGCCGCGGCAGAGGCCGCGCACGCCGTTTTCGAGGCGGCGGGCGAAAAATACGAGGCCCTGCGGGAGCATCCCAATAAGCTCGGCTGGCTCATGCAGACCGCCAAGCACATGATACGCAGGCGATGGACGCGCAGCGCGAAGGAGGCGGCGAAGAACATCCCGCTGGAGCTCGTCACCGCTCTGCCGGACGGGCGCGATCCCTTCGATTCCGTTGAGCTGACCGATGGCGATATCAAAAGGATCACCGCCGAGGTGCTCTCCGGGCTCTCCCCCGGCGAAAGGGAGATATACGAGCTCTTCTACCGAAGGAAGCTCACCTACGCCGAAACGGCCGCCTCTCTCGGCGTTTCGGAGAAGGCGGCGCGGGCAAGGCTCGCGAGGGTGAAGGCCAAGCTCACGAAAAGAATAATATATTTTCTTGGCGAGTGAGAATTTCGGGCTTTTCGGTGATATATATGCGAGAAGGTTTTTTATCGGGACGAACGAGGAAGGCCGCATGAAGAAAAGGATCTCGAAAACCGAATACGTCAAGGCCATACGCAGGACGGAGACGGCTTTGAGGCGCGAGCTTAAAAAGAGCGACGCCGCCCGGGACGAAGCGCTCACGGCCGAGCTTATCGAGTCCCTCGATTATTACCGGGGCGAGCTCGAGGCCGCAAAGCGCGAGAGCGGCGCTCCCTCGTTCCTTGCGGGCTTGAAGCGCGCGGCGGTCGTAATGCTTGCCTTCATAGTCAGCTTCGCCGCCTTCGCCACCATCGCCCAGGCCGCGGGCTTCCGCGTCTGGACGGCGATAATAAAGCGCGACGCGGGGTATTTGAGGGTCGATTACGTGCCCGCCGCCACCGCAGATCCCACCTCCGTTCCCTCCGCCGCTCCCACCGAGCATGAGGCTAATTGGGAGGACGGCGAATACAGCTTCTTCTTTGCCGACGAGCTGGAGGCGCGCATGAAGGAGGACGGCTTCGCTCCGCTTCCCACCAAGTGGGGGAACATGGAATTCGTCGAGGGCAGCGTCCGCCGCACCGCGAACGAATACTACGCCGTCAGCACCCTTTGGGGCGGGGGCGGCTGCATAAAGCTGAGGATGATAGCCAAGGCGGATCCCGAGCAAGTGACCGTCTGGGGCCTTAAAGAGGACGCGCCCGTGCACACCGTCAAGGTCGGCGGCACGGAGGCCTTCTATCAGGCAGACGAGGAGGACGGGACCGTCTTCGCCACCTGGCAGAAGGGGAACCGCGTCTACTGCATATCCATGTTCGAATGCCGCCTCGATCCCGAGGAGCTGATAGTCCATATGCTCTCCGCAAGATCCGGAGCTTACGGGTATTGATGAAATGAAGACCGCCGGCGCTCGAAAAGGCGCCGGTTTTTTAACGTCCGCAGATAATATATTTCTCTTATCCCGTTCGGTTTCGCCTCGAAAAGGTATTTATAAATGAGAGCACGAGCGGCGTGGCTGTGGTATAATAGCCGCGAGTACCTTTTGGTACTGCAGCCCGACGAGGGCGAGGGATACTACTGCATCCCCGGCGGCGTATACGGGCTTTTTAAGATCGACCCCGGATCCTCCGCCGTCAGCGGGAAAATGCTGGGCCCGCTGCTTGAGTCGGTCGGGTACGAAGGCCCGCAGGACGAGCTCACACCGGAAGCCGTGTTCGATATGCTGACTGGGCGATGAGTCCCGATAAACAATATAAAACCAAAGCCCTCTTGACTTTCATGAAAAGAGGGCTATTATTTATCTGAAAAAAACAAAGGGGAGGAAAACAAGTATGATGCAGCTTTTGGTCATCACCATAGACGACTGCGACGAGTTCTTAGAGACCCTCGCCGGCCTCAAGGCGCACGGCATGAACGGCGTCGTAATACAGTCCACGAGCCTCAAGCACGCTTTGCTCAACAGCACCGTCGACGCGGCGCCCATATTCGGCTCGCTCTCGAAGGTCGTCAGCAACGATTTCGAGATGAGCCACACGGCGTTCCTGATACTGAACGAAGATCAGATAGAGCACGCCAAGCGCGTCGTCCGCCGCAACACGAAGGGCCTGGGCAAGAAGGGCGTTATGTTTACGGTGCCCATAGGCAGCTTCGAGGGGATAGACGCGGAATAGGGTTGGAATTTCCTGCGGAAATTCCGTATTAAGCGATCCCCTCATCCGTCATCTCTCCCTGCGGTCGAGATGCCCCGGCAACCGGATTTGAACCCCGCGAGGGGGAAGGCCGGAAGATATCGCAGCCGACCAAAAGGCCTCCCTTGTCAAGGAATGCTGTCAGCCGAGCATCGCGAGGGTGACCGGAGGGTGACGCGGAGCGCTGTTTGCAGCGGGGAATGCCTTAAACAAAAAAACAGGTAACAAATATGCTGAATACTTTATTGATGGTCGGTCTTGCCATGGTAGGCGGACTGGCGCTCACCCGCGTGATGAAGCTTTTCAATCTTCCCAACGTCACCGGGTATCTTATCGCGGGCCTTCTCATCGGCCCCAATCTCTGGAACCTTCTGACTCCCGGCAAATTCGGCGGGCTCATCACGGCTGAGGGGCTTTCCTCGCTGAACGTGATCACCACCGTCGCGCTGGGCTTTATCGCGTTCTCCATCGGCGGCGAATTCAAGCTCTCCACGATCAAAAAGCTGGGCGTGAAGATAATCATAATCACCCTCGTGCAGGCTATGACCACCGTCGCGGTCGTGATGATCGCCATGATGTTCATCCGCGGCGACTGCGAGTTATACGTTTCGCGCGCGCTGCTTCTGGGCGCTATAGCCGCCGCGACCGCACCCGCCGCGACGCTGATGGTAGTCCGCCAGTACAAGGCGAAGGGCCCCGTCACCGAGACGCTGCTGCCCGTCGTCGCATTCGACGACGCGGTGGGCCTCATAATATTCTCCGTCTGCTTCTCTCTGGCGGAGGTTTTCGCCGTTGGCGGGAGCATCACTGCCGAGAAGGTCATTTTGGAGCCCCTGCGCGAGATAGGGCTTTCGCTCGTTATCGGCGCCGCGCTGGGCGCTCTGCTCTCGTTCATGTGCCGCTTCTTCAAATCGCGCGACAGCCGCCTCATGCTGATGATCTGCGCGGTCATACTGGGCGTCGGGCTCTCGCAGCTCCTCGACCTTTCCAATCTGCTCGTGTGCATGATGATAGGCGCGGTGTTTGCGAATATGCGCTATGATTCCATACACATCCTCACCCATATCGAAAAGTGGACCCCGCCCCTCTTCCTGCTCTTCTTCGTCATATCGGGCGCGGATCTCAAGCTTTCGATACTGCCCAAGGTCGGCCTCGCGGGGTTCGTTTACGTCATAGTCCGCGCGATAGGCAAATACACGGGTGCATTCGCGGGCGCCTCCATAGTCAAGTCCGAGCGCACCGTGCGCGATTATCTGGGCCTCACCCTCCTGCCCCAGGCGGGCGTTGCGATAGGTATGGCGCAGATGGTCGCGGGGAGCGAGGACCTTGCCGTGGTAGCCGATCAGGTGGTCACCGTCGTGCTCTTCGCCACTCTCGTTTACGAGCTCGTCGGGCCCGTCATCACCAAGGCCGCCCTCTCCGGCGCGGGCGAGATCGAGCGCGAGATCAGCGTCAGCAGCGAACAGCGGCGCAGACGCAGGCTCTTCCGCCGAGGGAAAAAGGTCTGATATTTCGGAACTTATTCGGTCAAGTCTGTTCCCGCGCGGGAACAGACTTGACCTTATTTTTGTAATAGCGGAAAAAATCTTGATTTTTCGTATATGGTATGTTATACTCGTTTCAGAATAATAAACGGAGCTTATACTGCTTTGATTTAATTTACGAAAGGAGCCCACAGCCATGAAAAAGAATCTATTTAAAGCTGCCGCGGCCGCGCTTTGCGTCATGCTGCTGCTCGCGCAGGCGCCCGTCTCCGCCCTGACCGCTCAGGGATATCCCGACTCGTACAGTCAGGAAAAGCTTCTCGCCTTCTGGCAGCAGGAAAGCCCCGAAGGGCTGACTAACGGCGAAGCCGTTTACGCGATCGACACTTGGAATTTCACTCCCGAGCATTACAATTACGGCGCGGGGCACGGCTCATATGACGGGAGCTGGGTAACTGACCTTGTCAATTACGACTACGGCGGGGATACCTTCCAGTTCCATTTCGGCTACCGCGAGCCGGTCTGGATGATGGCCGAGATACAACCCGGAGTATTCATTCACGCAGACGGCTACGAATACGCATTCCCCGATCTTTACGGCGACCTCGATCTTTCGGGAACCAATCTGGGCTCCGTCACCCCGCTTTACTTCATGGATGGTGTGAACGAGATGACCTCCTCGCACATCGCCTCAGTATGCCTGAACAACTGTGCGTCTCTGTCCTACGTCGAGATCGGCAGGCAGGAGCATCTTGAATCTGTCACTGCGCTCGGATGCCCAAGGCTCGTCCGTTTCAGCGTTACCGATTGTGCCTGCCGCCGCATCGATTTTAAGACGACGGCGCTTGATGAATCCCTTTCCCTCGGCGTACTCGGCGAAGGAAGCGTCGGCGCGGACTTCACTTCGGAATCCGGCACTGTGATCGCATACCCGCAGAACGGCGGTTTTATCGGCTGGTATCGCAATGGGGAGATGATCGGCGCGGAGCAGTCCATGAGCCTGCTTGAGGGCGGCAGATTGACAGCGGTATTCGCAGGCGACGCGGATGGCGACGGTCTCGTCGACTCCACCGACGCGCTGATGATAATGCGCTCCTCGCTTGGCATGCTCGACGCCTCAGGGTTTGCCTCCGCCGACGTCAATTCGGACGGTGTGGTCGATTCCGCCGACGCGCTCACCATCATGCGGCTCTCGCTCGGGCTGCTGTAAAATCGAACAAAAAAATGTGAAAACAGCCCGCGGCGCGGGCTGTTTTTTGCGTCTCTCGGTTACCTGTCAAAAGGCTTCTCCCCGCGGGGGCGAAGGCAGGGTGCTCGGGCAAAACCTCAAGCACTTCAACTGCGCTCAAGGGGAAGGCCGGACGCCGGGGCAAATCGCCTCCCCTTGTCAAGGGGTTCGAAGCCGCTCGGCAATGGCGATTCCAACCATCTGGCAGATGGTTGGAAAGGCTGAGAACGGGCGGCCTTGAGAGCAAAGCGAACAGCTCGCCCCGGCAAAGTGGCACGAAGTGCCGGTGGGGTGATATGCTTAATAAAGCTCAACTCGTCCCGGGTTTTCACCCCTCAGTCAGCCGTAGCTGACAGCTCCCCTTGACAAGGGGAGCCAAGCCGGGAAGCGCTCAACCAAAAGCCGCTCCTCTGTAATGGGAGCCATGCCGGGATTAGCTCAATAAAAAGCCGTTCCTCGATAAGGGGGAGCCATGCCGGGAAGCGCTCAACCAAAAGCCTCCCCTTGTCAAGGGGAGGTGACTTTTTGCCTTCGGGCAAAAAGACGGAGGGGTGCTCCGCCAGCCGGAATGGCGATACGCCGCGGGAAATGCAAAAACCCGGGCGGGACCTATTTGGTCCCGCCCGGGCGCTGATTCCGATCGGATCGGATTTACGCGAAGAACTTGCCGATGATGTCGACGATCTCCGCGCCGATACGCTTCTGGGCCTCAACGGTGGAAGCGCCGATGTGAGGAGTGCAGCTTACCATGGGATGGCTATAGAGCGCCTCGTTCTTGGAGGGCTCCTCCGCCCAGACGTCAAGACCCGCTGCGCGGACCTTACCGGACTCGAGCGCCGCAAGCAGAGCGGCCTCGTCGATATTGGCGCCGCGGCTGGTGTTGATGATGTTGACGCCGTCCTTCATCTTGGCTATGGTCTCCTCTTTGATGAGGGGCTTGCCGTCGAGGGAGGGGGTGTGAAGGGAGATGAAATCGGAGTTGGCAAGCAGCTCGTCCATCTCGACGTACTTCATGTTCTCGTTCTCGATGCCTTCCACGTGGAAGATATCATAAGCCAGGACCTTCATGCCCAGAGCCTGCGCCTTGCGGCCGAGGCTCTGACCGATGCGGCCGTAGCCGATGACGCCGAGGGTCTTGCCGGCGAGCTCGATGCCCTTGGCATAGGCCTTCTTCTCCCACTTGTTCTCACGCATGCTGTGACCGGCGGCGGAAACGAAGCGCGCGCAGGAGAGCATATGAGCAAGAGCGAGCTCGGCGACCGCGTCGGAGGAGGCGCGGGGAGTATTGCGGACGGCGATGCCCTTTTCCTCGGCATACTTATGATCGATGTTATCGATGCCCACGCCGCCGCGGATGATCAGCTTCAGCCTGCCGGCTTCGGCAGCGGAGTCGATGGCGGGAACGCGGACCTTGGTCGCGGAACGGACGACGAGAACGTCGAATTCCTTGACGAGGTTCAAAAGCTCATCGGGGGTGGGGGTGGACTCGGGAAGGACCACCTCGTGGCCCTGCTCACGCAGCTTGGCGACTGCGCCTTTTTCCATACCGTCGGATGCAAGAATACGCATGATTCAAAATCTCCTTTATCAGTTGTCAGTTATCAGTTTTCAGTTATCAGTTAATTAAGGTGCTCCGCTTCGTACTTCTTGAGGAATTCGACGAGCGCGACGACGCCCTCTTCGGGCATGGCGTTATAGATGGAGGCGCGGAGGCCGCCGACGCTCTTGTGCCCCTTGAGGTTGTCAAAGCCCGCGGCCTTGGTAGCGGCGACGACGTCGGCGTCCTGCTCCTTGGAGGGGGTGACGAAGGGAACGTTCATGAGGGAACGGAACTCGGGCTCAACGGTGCCCTTGAAGAGCTTGGACTGATCGAGGAAATCATAGAGGATCTTGGCCTTGTGCTGATTCATCTTTTCCATGACCTCGAGACCGCCGATGCTCTTCAGATACTTGAAGACCTGACCGCAGACGTAGATCGACCAGCAGTTGGGGGTGTTATAGAGGGAGTTGTTCGCGGCATGGGTCTGATAGCTCATGTAAGTGGGTACCCAGGTGGGAAGCTCGGAGGAATCGCGGATGAGATCCTCACGCATGATGACGATGACCATACCCGCGGGACCGATGTTCTTCTGAACGCCGCCGTAGATCACGCCGTAATCGGATACGTTGCAGG
>CAMZFO010000063.1 GCA_947306125.1 uncultured Clostridia bacterium
AAGGCGCTCCGCTGCCGCCGCGAGATATTCGACATTCTGGACAGCTTCCGCACGCAGGACGCCAAGGAGGGCGAGCGCGAGGCCTACTGCCCCGTCGCCATTTACTGCCCCGTCTGCGGCAGGGACACCACCCATATCACCGATATTTCCGAGGACTGCACCCACGCGCATTTCACCTGCGACTGCGGGCACGAGGGCGAGTTCGATTTCGTGCACGAGCATAACTGCAAGCTCGCGTGGAAGGTCGACTGGGCCATGCGCTGGGCTTACGAGGGCGTCGATTTCGAGCCCGGCGGCAAGGATCACGCCGCCCCCACCGGCAGCTATCAGACCAGCCGCGTGATCTCGCGCGAGATATTCGGTTACGAGGCGCCGCTCTTCGTGGGCTATGAATTCATAGGCATAAAGGGCACCACGGGCAAGATGAGCTCCTCCTCGGGCCTCAATCTCACCCCCGATTCGCTTCTGAAGATCTACGATCCCGAGATAATACTCTGGCTCTACGCCAAGACCGAGCCCGCGAAGGCGTTCGATTTCTGCTTTGACGACGGCATACTGCGCCAGTATTTCGAGTTCGACAGGATGTATAAGGATTTCTGCGAGGGCAGGGCGGATGAATTCGTTGAGGTCGTGATGGACGACTGCCTTATCGAGGGAAGGCGCCCCGAGACCGTGCCCATGAGCCTGCTCGTGCAGTTCGGCTCCATAGTCGATTTCAATATCCCCATGCTCGAAAAGGTATTCGAGAAGGTCGGCACCCCCTATAAGGAGGCGGATTTTGCCGAGAGGCTGCCCAAGGCGAAGTTCTGGCTCGAGAACTGCTCGCCCGAGAGCGTCAACCGCCTGCGCCTGACCCGCAATTTCGAGGTCTATGACTCGCTCGAGGAGGGCGAAAAGGCCGAGATCAAGCGCCTTTACGACGTGCTTGCCGAGGGCGGGTACGATCTGGACGGCCTGCAGACCATACTCTACGCCATACCCAAGGAGACCCTGAAGGGCGCTGACGAAAAGCAGCTCAAGGCGGCGCAGGGCGCGTTCTTCAAGAACGTCTACCGCCTGCTCATCGACAAGGAGCGCGGCCCGAGGCTCTATCTCTTCCTCTACGCGATCGACAAGGATTCCTATATGAAGCTGCTCGATTTCTCCCATCCCAAGACGGAGGAGGAGGAGCGCATAGAGCGCGAGGCGGCCGAAGCGGAGGCCAAAAAGAACGCCGCTCCGGAGAAGAAGATAGAATACGGCGAGCCCGATCCCGTTCTGCCCGTCAAGCCGCAGATCACGATAGACGATTTTGCAAAGCTCGATCTGCGCGTGGCGAAGGTCGTCAAGTGCCAGGAGATAAGGAAGTCCCATTCCTGCTATAAGATCACCCTGGACGACGGCGAGGGCGAGCGCGTCATCGTCTCCTCCATAAAGGCCTATTATACCCCCGAGGAGCTTATCGGCAAAAAGCTCATAGTCGCTGCCAACCTCGCCCCGGCAAGGATCGCGGGCGTCGAGTCTAACGGCATGCTCCTTGCCGGCACTAACAACGCCTGCGGCTGCAAGGTCGTTTTCGTGGACGATTCGGTGCCCTGCGGGACGATGATAAAGTAAAAAATCTCATGCAAAAAAGCCCCGCACGCGGGGCTTTTTTAGTTGTGCCGTTCAGCGGATCTCCGGCTCGAGCTCGTCGAAGATCTCGTCATCAAAGAACTCCGCAAGGGATATCTCCAGCCCGTCGCAAAGCTTTTTGACGAGGTTGACCGTCACTTCCTTCCTGTTGGGATCGAGCATGCTGTAAACCGACGAAGGCGTAACGCCGGAAAGCACAGCAAGCTCGTTCATCCTTATGCCCCGTTCCGCACATATCCTTTTGAATCTTTCCGCAACCGCTTTTTTTACCATGATCGACCTCCCGATTTTTGACCATGGTAATATATTGCCCGCAAGTGCGTATACGCACTTGCGTATTTTTATATTATTTGTTAAAATATAATGTATATAAGATCCATACGGAGGTATTTACAGATGAAGGATCATTTGCAAGCCCAATCCCGCAGGCGGGCGCTGCTCACGCTGCTGATCGCCGCGTTCATCTGCGTCGGCCTTATTTCCGCGCTCTTCGGCGGATGCTCCGAAGGCAGCATTGGCAGCCGTCATTCGGGGGATCAATACGCCGGGACAGCCGATAACACCGCCGAGCCTGCCGAATACGAAACCAAACAGCCTACCGAGGAGCCTGCCAAACAGCCGACCGAAGCGCCTACCCCCGCTCCGACGCCCGCGCCTACGCCGACTCCCGAGCCCACTCCGGCTCCGACTCCCGCGCCCACTCCGACGCCTTCTCCTACCCCCACTCCCGAGCCGACTCCCACACCGACCCCGAAGCCCACTCCCACACCGACTCCGAAGCCCACTCCCACGCCCACTCCGAAGCCCACTCCCAAGCCGACTTCGACTCCCAAGCCGACCCCCAAGCCCACTCCGAAGCCGACTGCAAAGCCCACTGCAAAGCCGACGACAAAGCCCACGACAAAGCCCACCCCGAAGCCGACCAATCCTTCCAATCCTTCGAGCGGGCCTATCGGCGATCCGCACAACTGCAATTACGTGCTGAATATGAGCACGAAAAAGTTCCACAAACCGAACTGCAGCTCGGTCGCGAGCATGAAACCGAAGAATACGTGGTATTTCTCCGGCACCCGCGAAGAGGCGATCGCCATGGGGTACGTCCCCTGCAAACGCTGTCACCCCTGATCCGATCCTGAAAAAACCCCGCATTCCCTGTTGCATTTTGCCGCAGCCGGTGATATAATATATCCATAAAGGTGCGTACAGCGCTTAATCATGCAATACGGAAGGAGAAACTAAAATGGCAGGCGAAAACATTCTGGATAAAATCGTCGGTTTATTCACCGGCAAGAAGGACGAGGCCGAAGAGGCTGTTGAGACCGTCGAGGAGAAGACCGAAGAGGCTGTAGACGCCGCCGAGGGCAAGGCCGAGGAGATCAAGGACAAGGCCGAGGACGTCGTTGAGGATCTCAAGGACAAGGCCGGGGACATCGTTGAGGGCATCAAGGATAAGCTGCCCGACATCGGCGCCTTCTTTGATTCCATCATGGGCAAGCTCCCCGTCGAGGGCGAGCTGGGCGACCAGGTGAACGAGGTCATAGGCTCCGTAAGGTCCACCGCCGCGGCGGAGGGCACCGCTCTGGGCGATATCGTCAACAAGATCATCGAGGCTCTGAAGGCCAAGTTCGGTCTCGAGGGCGAGATCGGCGAGAAGATCAAGGCCGTCATCGAGTTCATCAAATCCAAGCTTCCCATGTAATCCATTCAAGCTTTGCGGCAGTTGCCCGAAGATCGCATCCTATTAAGGAGGCTCGGGCCCCGGCCGATAAGACACTCCAAAACAGCAGATCCGGGGACGGAACGATCCCCGGATCTGTTTTTATCTTCTTTCAAGCCTTCCCCCGGGCGGGGCGCGCAGCGTTAAAAAGAGGCAGCGGTGCTGCGTCTTTAGCGGAGCGGTAATGCCGGCGCAAAGCTGACTAATGAGGGGTATACACTTCGTACGGAATTCCCGGAGGGAATTCCAAAGCCCAAGCCTTCCCCCCGGGCGGGGCGCGAAGCGTTAAAAAGAGGCAGCGGTGCTGCGTCTTTAGCGGAGCGCCGCGGAAACTCCGTTTCTGCGGCGACGCGACAGCGGCGGTGGATGAGGGGTATACACTTCGTACGGAATTCCCGGCGGGAATTCCAACATTATATTGCGCGGGGCGTTCGTTTGTGATATAATAACTGAATCAAATCAAGGGAGGCGGCGCTATGAATCCTAATACCTGGGAAGTCAGCTGCAGGAGCAACAAGAACATCAAACTCAATGTTTCGATAGGCCATTTTGCAACGAGTCATTCTCACATCGATCATTACATGGGCTTCACCGATATGCGCACCAACTGCCATATGGCCAAGCTCTGCGCGAAGGAGCTTGCGAAGTTCTATACGCATTCCAAGCCCGTCGATACCATAATCTGCCTTGAGTATACGCAGGTGATCGGCTCCTACGTCGCGGACATACTCACCCAGCCGGGCTCCAGGGGCGTCAACGAGAGGCATCAGATCAACGTCATAACTCCGGAGAGCAATTCCTCCGGTCAGCTCGTTTTCTCGGGCGACGTGCAGAGCCTGGTCGCGAACAGGTCCATACTCGTCCTCATCTCCACCGTCTCCACCGGCAGGAGCCTCAACCGCGCGCTTGAGTGCATCACCTATTACGGCGGGCACCTCGTGGGCGTCGCCGCGCTCTTCTCCGCCGTCGACGAGGCCGCTGGCATCGAGATCAACGCCCTCTTCTCCCCCGACGACGTGCCGGATTATCACAGCTATCAGTCCTCCGAATGCCCCCACTGCAAGCGCGGGCGCAAGCTGGACGGGCTCGTGAACGCGGCGGGATACACAAGAATATAAAGGAAAATCCGGCGGAAGATCTATGCCCTGCGGCGTGGATCTTTCACCATATTCGGATGGAGGTAGCTTCAAATGGAATTGCTTAAGCAGCGCATAATCGGCGAGGCCCGGGTGCTCCCCGGCGATATCGTAAAGGTCGACGGCTTCATGAATCATCTCGTGGACGTCGGGCTGATGCGTGAGCTTGCGCGGGATATCCGCGCGCATTTTGCCGGTAAGGAGATCACCAAGGTAATGACCGTGGAGGCGAGCGGCATCCCGATGGCGACCGTCACCGCGGAGGAACTGGGCGTGCCCCTGCTCTTTGCCAAAAAAGCCAAGTCCGATAATATAGAGGGCGGTCTCGTCAAATCCGAGATATTCTCCTACACGTATAAGAAAAAGGTGACTCTCATGGTCTCCGCCGAGTGGATCGGGCCCGAGGACAAGATACTCATAGTCGACGATTTCATGGCCAACGGCGAGGCCATGCGCGGGCTCGTGGATATAATTCGGCAGGTCGGAGCGGAGCTCGTGGGCGTCGCCATAGCCATCGAAAAGGGCTTCCAGGGCGGCGGCGACAGGCTCAGAGCGCAGGGAATAGACGTCTATTCCCTCGCCGTGATAGAGCATGCCGAGCCCGGGAACATAGTTTTCAGGGATCAATAAGCTTTGAAAGGAGCATAAATGGAACGTATTGTCATTCTCGACTTCGGCGCCCAGTATAACCAGCTCATCGCCAGACGCGTGCGCGAGCAGGGCGTCTATTCCGAGCTGCTGCCCCCCATGTCCTCTATAGAGAGGATAAAGGGCGAAGGGCTTTCCGGCGTCATACTCTCCGGCAGCCCGGACAGCGTCTATTCCGAAAAGGGCCGCCGCTGCCTGCCCGAGGTCTTCTCCCTCGGCGTGCCGGTGCTCGGCATCTGCTACGGTATGCAGCTCATGACCCATATGCTTGGCGGAAAGGTCGAAAAGGCGCCCGTCCGCGAATACGCAGGCGTCACCGCGCATTTTGAGCCCTCCCCCCTCTTTGAGGGCATGCCCGATTCCGTGGTCTGGATGAGCCATAACGATATGGTGACCGAAATGCCCGAGGGGTTTTCCGTAATATCCTCCACCGCCGAGTGCCCCATCGCCGCCATGCAGAACGAGGAAAAGCGCCTTTACGCCGTGCAGTTCCATCCGGAGGTGGCGCACACCGAGTACTGCGCGCAGTTCTTTAAGAACTTCACGCACGGCGTCTGCGGCTGCAAGGGCGGCTGGAGCCCGCAGGGCCTTGTCGATGAGATCGTCGGGAATATCAAAAAGCAGGTCGGCGCCCGCCGCGTCGTAGCCGGGCTTTCCGGCGGAGTCGATTCCTCCGTCGCCGCCGCGCTCGTTTCCCGCGCCATCGGCGACAGGCTCACCTGCATCTTCGTCGATCACGGCCTCTTGCGCAAGAACGAGGCGGACGAGGTCATGCACTTCTACCGCGAGAATATGGGCCTTAACGTCATCGAGGTCGACGCGAAGGAGTATTTCCTCTCGCAGCTCGCCGGCGTCACCGAGCCCGAAAAGAAGCGCAAGATAATCGGCGAAAGCTTTGTCCGCGTTTTCGAGCGCGAGGCAAAGAAGATCGGCGGCGCGGAGCTTCTGCTCCAGGGCACCATTTATCCGGACGTGATCGAGTCCGGCTCGGGCGGCGCTTCGGTCATAAAGAGCCATCATAACGTCGGCGGTCTGCCCGAAAAGTTCGGCTTCGAGCTTTTAGAGCCCCTCCGCCCCTTCTTTAAGGATGAGGTCCGCGCCATCGGCGAGGCGCTCGGCATGCCTCCCGAGCTCGTCTGGCGTCAGCCCTTCCCCGGCCCCGGCCTCGGCATCCGCATACTCGGCGACGTCACCGAGGAAAAGCTCTCCATACTCCGCGATTCCGATCACATACTCCGCGACGAGATCAAAAAGGCCGGCCTCGAGCGCTCCATCTGGCAGTATTTCACCGTCTTCACCGGAATGCGCTCCGTGGGCGTAATGGGCGACAGCCGCACCTATGATTACGCCATAGGCGTCCGCGCCGTCGTCTCCACCGACGCAATGACCGTCGAGTTCGCCGAGATCCCCCATAAGCTCCTCCGCAAGATCTCCAACCGCATCATCGCCGAAGTCCCCCACGTCAACCGCGTAGTCTACGATATCACCGATAAACCCCCGGGAACGATAGAGTGGGAATGAGATCGAAACCCTGAAAAAGCCAATCAAAACAAGGCTTTTCAGGAACCAACGCCGCCTTTGATAACAAATTGATAACAAGTCTTATTTGGGTCATTATTCCCGTTCCCACCGGTTGTGTGGTAAAGGAATGAGCCCAAGAGGCTTGCTGGAAAAGGATCCGTATTATAAAGCCCTTCGCTGTGGATATGCAGCGGAGGGCTTTTATGTATTCCAAAATCAGTTTTCGTAATTTGAAGTCAATCGGTCTCGAGCCTGTCCTTGAAGGCCTCGATGAGCATATCGCTGAGTTCGGCGGACGGAACGCTTGCCCAATTCTGGGTGGTGTCGAACTTGGGGTAGTTGTAGCGCCAACGGTCATACTCTTCCTTGCTCATCTCTCCCCTGCGGGTCTTGTCGGACATAGCGGCCCAAGCAAGCACCATCTGGGAAACGCTTGCGGCGTCCCTGCCCTTTCGAGGGTCGAAGCGGAGAGCGACGTCGCCGTCGCGGTTCTCTACGGTAAGGCCGTAGCGATCCTCGAGCGTGAACAGAGTGTGCATAAGCCCGAGATAACTGTCGATATCGGGAACGTCAAGAGCGAGAGGCGAGACCTCGAGCACGGAAGCAAGTGCGTTTGTAAGCTCTTCCTTCGGAGTGCGCGCTCCGGTCTCATACTGCGTCATGCGGATATCCGCGGTCTTTTCAGGAAGACCTGCGAGCGTCCCAAGGTATTTCTGCGTCATTCCGCGCAGATTGCGGATATAACGTATCCTCTCTCCAATAGCCATAATAGACCTCCATAGCCTGTTGATGCTATCAGTTTAGCATATTAGTTTAATGATTTCAATTGTATAAACAAATATATTTTATTTTTGGGGAACCAAAGCGCTTGACATTACGTTATATGTTTAGTATAATTGATAAAGTGCACATTTTTGTTTATGGCGTATTCTACCTGTGACATGATGCTTAGATGAGACTGCATCGATACGGCCGAGTGCTTTATCAACTGCTCAGCAGCATGGAAGGAGGTGAGAGTATGCCTAATTTTTTACGAGCAGATGAAGTTGCGAAGATCCTTGGGGTATCCAAGCCCTACGCTTACAAGCTGATCCGAAAAATGAACGAGGAGCTCAAGGCAAAGGGATTCATAACGATATCCGGAAGGATTAGCAGCCAGTATTTGAACGAAAGGTTCTATGGAGCCGGAAAGGAGGAAAAAGAGAATGCCGGTATTTAAGAACAACGACAACGGAACATGGTACGTGATGGCTTGGTACACGAACTGGAAGGGCGAACGTAAGCAGAAATGCAAGCGCGGCTTTTCGACCAAGCGGGAAGCCCAGGAATGGGAACGCATCTTCAAAATGCAGAGCGCCGGGGATATGGACATGACCTTCGAAGCCTTTACGGAGCTTTACGAAAAGGATATTCGACCGAGGCTCAAGGAAAACACTTGGCTCACCAAGGAGCATATCATCAAAACTAAGCTCCTGCCGTATTTCGGGAAGCGGAATATCGGCGGGATCACGGCAAAGGACGTGATCGCATGGCAGAACGAGCTGCTGGCCTATCGGGACGAAAAGAAGCGTCCCTATTCGCAGACGTATCTGAAAACGGTCCAAAACCAGCTCAGCGCCATATTCAATCATGCGGTACGGCACTATGAGCTGAGCTCCAATCCTGCGGCGAAGGCGGGCAGCATGGGAGATAAGGACGCCGGAAACGTCAGTTTCTGGACCAAGGATGAGTATAAACGCTTTGCGGACGCGATGATGGATAAGCCCATATCCTACTACGCATTTGAAATGCTCTACTGGTGCGGCATCCGTGAGGGCGAGCTTCTGGCGCTGACGCCTGCGGACTTCGACTTCAAGGCAGGTACGGTGAGGATCAGCAAATCATATCAGCGGCTTCACGGCAGGGATGTGATCACGAGCCCGAAGACAAAGAAGAGCAACCGCACGGTCAAGATGCCGCCGTTTCTCTGTGAGGAGATTCAGGATTATCTGAAAATGCAGTACGGGCTCGGCAGGACGGACCGTATCTTCCCCATCACCAAGAGCTATCTGCACCATGAGATGGACAGGGGCTCAAAGGCCGCCGGAGTAAAGCGCATCCGCGTTCACGACCTTCGTCACAGCCACGTTTCGCTGCTGATCGACATGGGCTTTACACCCGTGGCGATAGCGGACAGGCTCGGTCACGAAAGCATCGAGATCACCCTGCGCTATGCACATCTGTTCCCGTCAAAGCAGACGGAGATGATCGAAAAACTTGAACAAGAAAGGATGGAATGAATTATGTCAGCCAAGAACAGAGACGAACACGGACGCTTCCGAAATATCACGGTCGGATTCCGCGTTTCGCCCGAAGAAAACGAGCAGCTCAATACAGCCGTCGCGCTGTCGGGTCTGCCCAAGCAGGAATACTGCTACAGAAAATGCCTGAACCGCGATATCGTGGTCCATGGAAATCCGCGGGTGTATAAAGCCCTGCGGGATCAGCTCGCCGCTGTGCTTGAAGAGCTCAGGCGCATCGAAGCCGCCGGCGAGATCAGAGATGAGCTTTACGAAAACATCGAGCTTATCACGAAAACACTGCTCGGAATGAAGGAGGGATGTTCGTGAACGAAGATAAAGAAAAGATGACCGCCGAAGAAGTATCTGTTGGCGCAGATACAAGGCAGTCACCGATCACAACTGCGGATATTATAGCAGATTACAATGGTTTTTGCAACACCGAAGAAGAAGAATTTTTCATCGATCCGCGAAAGCTCGATCCGCGCTATATCGAAACGGTCACGATGCATGGTCTGCTCGACACAGCGTTTACACCCCGAATACCCATAATTGAGGGGCTCCTGTATCCCGGGACCTACCTCATGGCAGGCGCGCCGAAGATCGGCAAATCCTTCCTCGTGCTGCAGATGGGCTTCGCGATCGCGACAGGAACGCCGCTGTGGGGAATGCAGCTTCATCAGGGTTCGGTGCTCTACCTTGCCTTGGAGGATGATCCTGCGAGACTGCAGCGAAGGAGCTCCCGAATGTTCGGAGTGGAAGGCACCAAGAATATGCATTTTGCGACAAAGGCCAAATCATTGGAGAACGGTCTCATGCAGCAGCTCGAGGGCTTTATCCGCGAGCATAGCGATACGAAGCTCATTATCATCGACACGCTGCAGAAGGTGCGCGGCGACGATGGCGATAAGTACAGTTATGCCAACGACTATCAGATCATCTCCAATCTGAAAGCGCTGACGGATGCAAACCAGATCGCGGTACTGATCGTTCACCACACCCGCAAGCAGGACGCCGAGGACAAGTTCGACACGATCTCCGGCACGACCGGCCTGCTCGGTTCCGCGGACGGCGCGTTCCTTCTCCGCAAGGAGAAAAGAACGGGACCGGAGGCAACGCTCGACGTTATCGGACGAGATCAGCAGGATCAGCGATTTAAGCTCCTCTTCAAACAGGAGAACTGCACTTGGGACCTCACCGAGATCGAAACGCAGTTGTGGCGCGACCCGCCCGATCCTACGCTCGACGCAATAGCGGCTTTGGTAAATGCCGAGTCTCCAATCTGGGAAGGCACGGCTACGGAGTTGGCGCAGAGGATCGGCAGCGGAATGCTCCCTCATCATCTTTCCAGAAAGCTGAACGTAAATGTCGCGAGGCTGCTTGCCGAGCACGGCGTTCTGTATGCCCCTTCCCGCTCGCACGACGGACGTAGGGTGAGGCTTTACTTCGCAGAAGGGAAGGGCAGCCGGTGACGCTCCGTGACGCTCGTGACGCTGATTTGCATGCTATCATATTTAGCGTCACGGAGCGTCACGCGCGGGGCTTTGTCATCAAAAAAGCCTTACCGTATATGGGCAAATTGGCGTGACGCTAAAATGTCCCTGAGCGTCACGCGTGGCGATAAACCCACCAGGGCGATGCGGTGAGTTTATCGAGGAAGCCCGTTATTCAAGAAGGGGCGGAGGCAGAGTGCTTCCCCTCCGCTCCTTCGATGGGCAGGACCGGCCCCGCAGGGCGCAACAGCACTTTTGGCGGGCGAAGACTGACAAAAGTGCTTTTGCGTTACTTTCGCAGAAAGTAACAAAGGCATTAACCGCCGGGTACATTTCATGAGAAGAACAATATGCGCAATGATCGGGAAGGGCTCCGCCAGCCACAACAGCCGCAAATTCATAGCGGAAAACGTGAATGCAGAGCGCACCCGATACAACATCAGTTACATCGATGAACCCCTCAAAAAGGTTTATCACGACCTCTTCGACGAAGCGCTTGAGCGCTACAACGCCAAACAGAAACGGAAGGACCGGATCATTCCCGATTACTATGAGAAGATCCAGGGAAGCCATCAGGAGAAGCTGTTCCACGAGATCATACTGCAGATCGGCGATATGGACAATATGGCCTCCGGAACGGAAAACGGCGAGCTGGCAAAGGAGGTGCTGGATGAGTACTACCGCGGCTTTCAGGCCCGCAATCCGAACCTTCGCGTGTACTCCGCTCACATCCATATGGACGAAGCGACGCCGCATATCCACATCGATTTCGTCCCGTTCACGACCGGCAGCAAGCGCGGCCTCGACACCCGCGTTTCCCTGAAGCAGGCGCTCGCCGCGCAGGGCTTCACGGGCGGCACGCGCGGCGCGACCGAGTGGGCGCAGTGGGCGGAGTCCGAGAAACAGGCCCTCGCCGCCGTGATGGAGCGTTACGGCATCGAGTGGGAGCAGAAGGGCACGCACGAGGAGCACCTCTCCGTGCTCGACTTCAAAAAGCAGGAGCGCGCGAAGGAGCTTGCTGCTCTCGAATCCGAGCTTGCCGAAAAGCGGGACGAATTGTCCCAGATTCAGCTCCGGCTTGAGAGCGCCGACACCGCGCAGGAGGAGATCGACCGTATCGAATTCCGGCTCGCCCACAGCCCCGACTATGAGGTCCCCGAGCCACCGAAGCTCATGTCCGCCAAGACCTACCGCGAGCGGTTCGTCCTGCCGCTCGTGCAGAGATTCAAGG
>CAMZFO010000064.1 GCA_947306125.1 uncultured Clostridia bacterium
GTATGCAGTGGGGCACCGAGATGAACTGCCGCATGTCCAAATTCTCCACGGAGTTCTTTGAGCACGCGAACGACATACTCGAATACGACGGCGACATAGAGCTGCGTCAGAGCGGCTACCTCATGATCGCCGACACCGAAAAGGAGCTCACCCAGTTCAGGAAGAACATCGAGGTCCAGCACGCCTGCGGCATCCCCTCGCGCATGATGAGCCTTGAGGAGGCAAAGGAGCTGGTCCCCCACCTCAACACCTCCATACTCTCCGGCGCGGCTTACTGCCAGAAGGACGGCTTCCTGAACCCCCATAAGACCACCGACGCCTTCTATAAGGCGGCGAAGAGGCTCGGCGTCGAGTTCAATACCTACACCGAGGTCACCGGCATAAAGGTCGAGCATGGCAGGATAGTCGGAGTCGAGACCAACAAGGGCTATATCGAGACCCGCATCGTCGTCAACGCGGCCAACGCATGGTCGCAGGGCATTGCGAAGATGGTCGGCGTGGATCTGCCGCTCTATTCCGAGAGGCATCAGATACTCGTCACGGAGCCCGTCGATCATATGCAGGACCCCATGGTAATGGCGTTCAACCTCAACCTTTACGTTCAGCAGACCCCGCACGGCTCGTTCATAATGGGCCGCAGCGACTCCTCCGAGCCCAAGGATCTGCGCAGGACCTCCTCCTGGCACTTCCTTGAGGAGATGGCGAAGACCATCGACAACGTGCTCCCCGCCATCGGCAGGCTGCGCGTGATCCGTCAGTGGGCGGGCCTTTACAATATGTCCCCCGACCGTCAGCCCATTTACGACAAGGTCGAGGGCGTCGAGGGCTTCTACGTAGCCGTCGGCTTCAGCGGTCACGGCTTCATGTTCGGCCCCGTCACCGGCACAGTCATGGCTGAGATGATACTGGGCCTCGAGCCCACTATCGACGCCTCCAGGCTGAAGCTCTCCCGCTTCGCGGAAGGCAATCTCTTCACAGAGCCCTCGGTCGTGTAAAACGCCTTCCGGCTCCGGAATTGCATTATCTGCGGCGATCCCCTGCTTTCTGCGGGGGATCGTTTTTTGCGGCGCGAGGCCTCCTTATGCCGGTCGGAATAATCGGTTCCGTTCGGCGAATGCGCACTTGCAGGGCAGGCGGCAATAATGTATAATATAATGAATTATTTCGGAGAAAGGGCCGCCGCCGATGAAGCTTTATATGCTCGATCCAGATGACGTCTCCGCGGACGATATCCGCGCGGCAAAAGCCCTGTTTCCCAAGCGCTTCGAACGGGTCGCGCGCTTTTCAAACCGCAGCGGAGCATCCGGCGTTATCGCCGCGGGGATACTGCTTCACCGTGCGCTGGGCATAAGGGACGAGAGCTCGATCCTTTTTACCGCCGAGGGCAAGCCGTATCTGGCGGACGGTCCCGGGTTCAGCCTTTCGCACAGCGGCGCTCGCTGCGTGCTTGCCGTTTCCGAAGGCCCGGTCGGAGCGGATATCGAAGGGCTTGACGAAAGCAACCTCATTGCCGCTCCCGCCGCGCTCAGCGAGGCGGAGCTTGAGTGGATCGCTCCCGCTCCGCTCGAAAGGTTTCACCTGCTTTGGACGCGCAAGGAGAGCATCTATAAGGCTTTGGGCGGCTTTACCGACCCGAAGCAGATACCGGCGCTCGAAGAGAGGCTGCCGGGCGGGCTCCGTGTCCGGAGCATACTGCTCGGCGGCTATGCTTTAAGCGTCTGCTGCCGGGATGCGGACGCGCTGACGCCCGAAAGCATTATCAGATCTTAATTATCGGAGGAACATATGAATCGCTATCCACTGACGAAAACCGAGTACGGCATTTACATTGAGCAGATGACCGCGCAGAACACGGCTTACAATAACCCGCTGACCATGCCGCTCCCGGACGAAGTTGATATCGAAAGGCTCAGGCAGGCCGTTCGCACCGCCGCAGCCGCCCATCCATACCTGAAGACCGGCTTCGACACGGATGAAAACGGCGAGGTCTGCAAGTACGTCCGCTGCTGCTGCGAGGTCGAAGCGGAGGTCATAAAAACCGACAGATTCGACGTCAAGGACTTCGTAAAGCTGTTCGATCTTCGCAGGGACCTCCTTTGCAGGTTCAGCATTATAATCACCCCGGAGCGGAAACTGTTCTTCTCCGACGTGCACCATATAATCTACGACGGCGCCTCCTTGGGCATACTGCTGAGGCAGATCGCCGACGCTTATCTCGGCCTGCCCGTCGAGGCGGAGAGCTTTACCGCGAACGATCTTGCGCTCGAGGAAAAGGAGCGCACCGCATCCGGGGAGTTTGCCGAGGCGCGCGAATACTACATGAGCGTATTCGACGGCGTGGACACCGACTCCGAGCTGTTCTGCGACGCAAACCCCAGAGAGCACCGCGTAATGGCTCTCGAATACGATCTGCAGCGCGTCGATTCCTCCGGGCTCAAGCGGCTCGCAAGAAAGCACGGAGTCAAATTGAGCACCGTCTTCAACGCCGCGTTCGCCTGTCTGCTCTCAAAGCATACGGGCAGCTCCTCCGTGCTCTATTCCACCGTGCATAACGGCAGGGACGCGCGCCTTGCCAATACCGTGGGCATGTTCGTCAAGACCTATCCCGTGCTCGCGGAGGTCTCCGAGGAAAAGACCGTCGCCGCGTTCCTTGCAGAGCTCGATTCCGAGATAGAGCTCAACCGCAGATACGACCTTTATTCATACGCGGATTTCTGCGCCGAGACGGGGCTGCACCCCACCGTGCTGTTTGCCTATCAGGGCGATATGCTGCAGAAAATGGATTTCTGCGGCGCCGAGGCGACTCCGACCTATTATAACGCCATCGACTCGAAGGACGGCTTTGAGATGACCGTCTGGCGCTACGGCGAACGCTTTACCCTGCACGCCGACTATTCCATGGACCGCTATAACGACGAGGTCGTGAAAGCCATGTGCGAGAGCCTTGACAAGATACTCTCCGATATGCTCGGCTGCGAGACTCTCGGCGGTATCGACATGCTGACCGACGCCCAGCTTCAAGCGCTGGACGGTTATAACGAAAACGAAAGGGCGTTCGACGGCGGCGATATAGTGACCATGTTCCGCGCCCGCGCGGCAGAGGCTCCCGATTCCGCGGCGGTAGTCTGCGGGGACGTGCGCCTCACCTACCGCGAGCTGGACAGGCTTTCGGAGAACCTCGCCGCCTTCTTAAAGAACAGGGGCATAGGGCGCGAGGACGTCGTTTCCATCCTCATCCCCCGCTGCGAGTATATGGCCGCGGCTCCCCTTGGCGTTTTGAAATGCGGCGCCGGATATCAGCCTCTGGATCCCAGTTATCCCACGGAGAGGCTTGATTTCATGATGAAGGACGCGAACGCCAAATACCTCATTGCCGACAGGGGCCTTATGGACAGGGTCCCCGGCTGCTCCTGCCCCGTTATTTATACCGATGAGATCCCCTCCCTTCCCGACGCGGAAAAGCTCGATATAGTCCCCGGGGAGCACGATCTCTTCATAATGCTCTATACCTCCGGCTCCACGGGAGTGCCGAAGGGAGTCATGCTGGAGCACGGCAATCTGAAGGCGTTCTGCAGCTGGTTCCGCGATTATTACTCCATCGACGGCAGCAGCCGCGCCGCTGCTTACGCGAGCTTCGGCTTCGACGCGAATATGATGGACACCTACCCCACGCTGACGGCGGGGGCGGAGCTGCATATAATCGAGGAGGATATCCGCCTCGATATGCTTGCGATAAGGGATTATTTCAGCAAAAACAAGATCACCCACAGCTTCATGACGACTCAGGTGGGCCGCCAGTATGCGGAGCTCTTCCCGGACGCGGAGTATCCGCATTATCTCTCCGTCGGCGGTGAAAAGCTCGTTCCCGTGGAGCCTCCGAAGACCTACGGGCTCTATAACTGCTACGGCCCGACGGAGTGCACGGTATTCGTCAACCACTTCAAGGTCGACAGGATCTACGAAAGAGTGCCCATCGGCCCCACGCTCAACGATCTCAAGCAGTACGTTGTCGATAAGCATATGCGCAGGCTGCCCGTGGGCGTGCCGGGCGAGCTGATAGTCGCCGGCCCGCAGGTGGGCAGGGGCTATCTCAACCGCCCCGAGCAGAACGAAAAGGCGTTTATCAAAAACCCGTTCTGCGGCGAGCCCGGGTATGAACGCGCTTACCGCACCGGCGACGTGGTCAGGATGCTGCCCGGCGGCGTCGTGGATTTCGTCGGCCGCAACGACGGTCAGGTGAAGATCCGCGGCTTCCGCATCGAGCTTTCGGAGGTCGAGGGCATAATTCGCAAATTCCCCGGAATAAAGGACGCAACCGTGCAGGCCTTCGACGAGCATGGCGGCGGCAAATTCATAGCCGCTTACATCGTTTCCGACGAGCAGGTGGACATCTCGGCGCTCAACGCCTTCATCGCAAAGAACAAGCCGCCCTATATGGTCCCCGCCGTCACCATGCAGATAGACCGCATACCTTTGAACCAGAATCAGAAGGTCAATAAGCGCGCCCTGCCCGTGCCCGAGAAGAAGGCCGAGGAGGTCGTTCCCCCGAAGAACGAGACCCAGCGCAGGATATTCGAGCTTGCCGCCGGGGTCATAGGCTCGCGCGCATTCGGCGTCAACACCGACCTTTTCGCCGCGGGACTCACCTCCATTGGCGCCATAAAGCTCAACGTGCTGCTTTCCAAGGAGTTCGGCGTGCCCGTTTCCATAGGCGATCTGAAGGAGAACGGCACAGTCGAGGCGCTGGAGCAGTTCCTTGCGGGCGTCGAGGCTTCAGAGCAGTACGAGGTGCTCTCGGACTACCCCCTGAGCGAGACTCAGAACGGAATACTGGTGGAGTGCATCTCCAAGCCCGATTCCACCGTCTACAACATCCCCTACCTCTTCAAGCTCTCGCCCAAGGTGGACCTCGAGAGGCTGAAGAAGGCTTTGGAGGATACTATTAACGCCCATCCGTATCTCAAGATCAAGCTGTTCGTTGACGACGACGGCGAGATCCGCGTCTGCCGCGACGATCCCAAGCTGCCCGTCGCGGAGATAATAGAGACCGATTCCCTGCCCGACCCGCTCGTGACCCCCTTCGAGCTGTTCGGCGGCAGGCTCTATCGCATGATAATCTACAAGACTCCGGAGGCAAATTACCTCTTCCTCGAGCTGCATCACATAATCTGCGACGGCACGAGCGAAGCGATACTGATAGAGGATATCAATTCCGCCTACGCGGGCAATGAGATCGAGACCGAAAAATACACTGGCTTCGAGGCCGTGCTCGATGAAAAGAAGGCCCGTGAAAGCGAAAAATACGAAAAGGCCGCGGCCTATTACCGCGATATGCTGGAGGGCGTGGACCACGACTTCCTGCCGCCCAAGGACGTGCGCGGCGAAAAGCCCGCCACCGGCAGCGTCACCCTCGTATCCGGGCTCGATATGGGCAGGATAAAGGAATTCTGCCGCATTAACAAGTTCACCGTCAACGCATTCTTCAACGCGGCGTTCGGTCTGCTGATATCGAAGTACAATTTCAAAAACGAGGCGCTTTACGTCACCATTTACAACGGCAGGAACGATTCCCGCCTCGCGCGCTCCGTCACCATGCTCGTCAAGACGCTGCCCGTGCATACAGAGATAGACGGCGGCAAGCCCGTTAAGGAGTTCATCTCCGCCGTCGGCGAGCAGATAATGAACAGCATGACCAACGACGTGTTCTCGTTTGCGGAGATCTCCCGGGCGTACGAGATACCCATGGACATCATGTTCGTGTATCAGGGCGAGAGCTTCACGTTCGATTCCGTTGGCGGCGAGCCCGCCGAGAGCATACCGCTCGCCCTGAGCGACACCAAGGCGCCCATCTCCTTCTACATATTCGAGAAGGGCGGCAAGGCGGAGTTCCAGTTCGAGTACCGCAGCGATATGTATTCCGAGCGCTTCATGCGGGCCTTCTCCGAATACTTTGAAAAGGCGGCGGCGGAGCTCATGACCCGCGAGCTCATAAAGGAGGTCAGCATACTGACGGAGAGCGCGAAGGAGCGCATCTCCGGCTTCAACGCGACCGAGGGCCCCGTTCCGGAGACCACCGTCAACAGGATATTCGAGGCGGAGGCCGCCCGTCATCCCGACCGCACCGCAGTCATAGCCATGGGCGAGCGTCTCACCTACCGCGAGCTCAACGAGCACGCGAACCGCATAGCGCACGCGCTCATGCGCGAGGGAGTGAAGCCCGACGACATGGTGGGCCTGATGGTCCCCAGGATAGTTTACGCCTACGCGGGGCGCGAGGGCATTTTGAAATCCGGCGGCGCTTTCCTGATGCTGGCGCCGGATTATCCCGACGACCGCGTGCAGTACATAATAGAGAATTCCGAAGCGAAGCTGGTAGTTACCATGAGCGATATCGCCAAAGAGCGCGCGGAGCTCTTCGAAAGATGCGGGCTCAAGGTGCTCGTTATCGAGGAGCTCATAAAGAGCGGCGAGACGGAGAACCCGGATCCCGCGGTCGCTCCGCATAACATCGCCTACTGCCTCTATACCTCCGGCTCCACCGGAAAGCCCAAGGGCGTCATGATAGAGCACCACTCGCTCGTCAATTTCGTCACCGACAACCCCTATAACCTCTATGCCTCCGGGCATTTGAAGGACTCGAGCGTGACCCTGAGCTTTGCGGCGCTCACGTTCGACGTATCCGTTTTCGAGCACACTACGGGCCTTTACGGCGGCAAGACGGTCGTCATCGCCACCGAGGAGGAGATACATAACCCGAACCTGATGGCAAAGCTCATAATCGAGAACGGAGTCGAAGCCGCGTTCTTCTCCCCCTCCTACGCCAGCAACCTCCTCGATTTCCCGGAGGCTGTGGAGGCGCTGCGCGGCATGAAGTCGCTGATACTGGGCGGCGAGGCGCTGCCCGCTCCCCTTTACAGGAGGATGCGCGCGCTTGGGATCAACGCCGAGATCTACAACGGCTACGGTCCCACGGAGACCACCATATTCATCACCGTCGATCACGTCGCCGACGACAATATCACGATCGGCAGCCCCGTTGGCAACACCAAGCTCGCCATATTCGATAAATTCGACAACGAGCTGCCGCCTTACGTTCCCGGCGAGCTCATACTCTGCGGAAACAACGTGGGCCGCGGGTACGTCAAGCTCGACAAGATGAATGCGGAGAAGTACATCTCCTTCGAGGGCCTGCCCGCTTACCGCAGCGGCGACCTTTCAAGGTGGAGCCCCGAGGGAAAGATAATGTTCATGGGCCGTATGGACAATCAGGTGAAGCTAAGGGGCCTCAGGATAGAGCTCGACGAGATAGAGAACGTGATGAACACCTATCCCGGCATGCTCCGCAGTCTCGTGCTCGTCAAGGAGACCGAGCGTGAGGGACAGTTCCTCTGCGCCTACTTCACCGCGGAGGACAAGGTCGACGTTCAGACGCTCAAGGCGCATATCGGCAAGAGCCTTGCCAAATACATGATCCCCTCCGTCTATATGCAGCTCGATTCCATACCCATGAACAAGAACGGCAAGATAGACAAGAAGGCGCTGCCCGAGCCCGTTGCCGAAGGCGTGAAGCGCGAGATAAAGCGCCCGGCAAACGAGCTGGAGAGCAAGATAGTCGGCATATTCGCCAAGGCTTTGGGCCATAAGGAGATGAGCACGGACGACGATTTCTTCGAGAACGGCGGCACCTCGCTTTCCGCCTCGAAGGTCGCCATGCTCGCGCTTTCCATGAATCTGCCGATAGCCTATAAGGACGTATTCGAATACCCGACCGCCGAGGCCATGGCAAAGCATATCGGAGTGCAGGATGAAGCTCCCGCTCCCGAGATCAAGCACGAGGCTCCCCGCGAGACGCACGAGAACGCGCTTCGCTTCAACACGGCCGAAAACGTTGACGAGATAAGCGAGGCCCGGCCCTTCGGGCGCGTGCTGCTCGCCGGCGCCACGGGTTTCCTGGGCTCGCACGTATTCAAAAAGCTCCTGGAGCGCGGAGTGCCCGTCGTCGCCCTCTGCCGCTCGGGCGAGCTCGATCCCGATACGAGGCTGCGCGCGATGATGGCCTACTACTTCGATTCCCCGCTGGACGACGAGATATCGAGGCTTGTCAAGACCTGCGACGCGGACATCACCTCCGAGGGGCTCGGGAAGCTGCTGAAGGACGAGCGCATAGACACCATTATAAACTGCGCCGCGTGCGTCAAGCATTTCGCCAAGGACGATATAATCGAAAGGATCAACGTCGGAGGCGTTATAAACCTCATAGAGCTCGCCAAGGCGAAGAACGCGCGCTTTATCCAGATCTCCACCCTCTCCGTGGCCGGCGAGGACGTGGATAACGCGATAGATCCCTCGTTCAGGCTTCCCGAGAATATGCTCGACTTCGGTCAGGACATCTCCAACAAGTACGTACACTCCAAGTACATGGCGGAAAAGGCTGTGCTGGAGGCGATAGACGAGGGGCTCGACGCCAAGATAATCCGCGTGGGCAACCTGATGGGCAGGCAGTCGGACGGCGAATTCCAGATCAACTCCGTCACCAACAGCTTCATAAGGAGCCTCAAGGCCTACCGCGTGCTGGGCTGCTTCCCCGTCTCCTCCTGCGATCAGACGGTGGACTTCTCCCCCATCGACGAGGTGGCGGAGACCATAATGCGCCTCTCGCTCACGGATAAGCGCTTCACCCTCTTCCACTGCGCCAACGCGCACGAGGTGCAGATGGGCGACGTCATAGTGGCCATGAACAATATGGGCTTCAAGATCGACATCGTGCACGATCCCGCGTTTACTGAAAAGCTCAACGAAGCTATCGAGGACGAGAGCCGCAGCATGCTCGTTTCGGGTCTTCTGACCTATTCCTCGAGCGACAACCGTCTGCGCAGGTACGTGAAGACCGATAACTCGTTCAGTATCAAGGCGCTTTACCGTCTGGGCTACAAATGGCCCATCACCGACGAAGCTTATCTCGACCGCGTTATAGAGTCGCTGGATTCTCTGGGATTCTTCGACCGTGACGATATCTAATGCAAATAAACGAAAGGATATAAAATGAAAATGGAAAAGAACAAGCTCAATGAAGTCGTCGTATCCGCAAACGAGGATATGGAGGAATACGCCTCCGAGCAGGACGAGCATATGGAATGCGAAGCGGCCTGCGGATGTGCGGCTCCCGCAGAGCCGGAGACCACCGTCACCGTCAGCGAGGAGCTTGCGGTCATAGCCCCCGTCGGCAGGCTCGACACCGTTACCAGCGCGGAGCTTAAGGAGCTGATCGCGGGTCACGATATCTCCGGCCGGGATATAGAGTTCGATTTTGCGAACGTCGATTACATCTCCTCCGCGGGCCTCAGGCTGCTCGTCTCGCTGCAGAAGCAGGCCAAGGCCGGCGGACACGGCATGGTGCTCAGGAACACCAATGCGGTCGTGAACGAGGTGCTACGCGTTTCGGGCTTTAACAAAGCCTTCACCGTGTTATGAGGTTCGGCATACAAAAAAAGCTCCTGCTGCTCATAGTGCTGCTTTCGCTCGCGCTGATAATCGCTTCGGTGTTCATTTCGTCCCAGCTTTACGCCGCTTCGCTGGAGCGGAACACCCGCGAGACCTGCGGCGAGTCCGCGCTGTCGCTCGTGGACAATATCGAGGCCCTGCACGAGGATTTCCTTTCAAATTACAAGCGAAAGATAGAAAAGGTGTATCTTGAGAACCGCGAGGAGCTCGAGCTTGTCTCCGCGGAGGGCTTCGAAAGCTACGACAAGCGCGAGGAGTATTACAACGCGCTGACCGCAGACGTTTTCCCGCCCAAGAACGGTTTCGGCCTCTCGTACGAGATGGCCGTGTTCAACGGGGAATACCAGAGGCTGCGCGACGATATGGATATCCTCTCGTACGCCGGAGGCCTCGATCTCTCATCGCTGTTCTTTTTCGATGCGGAGCACGGCAACATTGTCTACCTCATCGACCGTCAGCCCGAGGGCTCGGCGCTCTACAATTTCCCAGCGAGCGTGGTAAAGCCCGCGGATAAGAGGCTCGCGGAGGCTCTGGAGAGCCCGAACGGCGGGGATATCGTCTCCGACGAGCTGTGCACCTCCGTCAGGCCCGTTTCGGGCGTTTCCGGCGACATATTCGTCATGTTCGCAAAGAAGACCGCGGATATAAAGGAGGGCGTGAAGCTGTTCTCGCTCTACACGTTCGGCATACTGCTCGGCGCGACGCTCGTCATAGGGCTCGTTATGCTGCTTTTTGCAAAGAAGCTGATAGTCGATAACATCAAAAAGCTCTCCGCCGCTTCCGAAAGGTTCACCTCGCAGATAGGCGGCGGCGCGCCGAAGAAGGTCTCCGCTTCCATCATCTCAAAGGACGAGATCGGCGATCTTTCCGATAAATTCGATCTGATGCAGGATTCCATGCTCGGCTATATCGGCCGCCTTGCGGAGAAGACCTCCAAGGAGGAGAAGATGAAAGCGGAGCTGGCGCTTGCAGCGCGGATACAGTCCGAGTCGCTGCCCAAGGGCGGCTTGAAGAAGGGCGTTTACGAGCTTACCAGCTTCCTGAAGCCCGCCAAGGAGGTCGGCGGCGACCTTTACGACTACTTCATGCTGGACGATAAGCGGATGTTCTTCTGCCTTGCCGACGTCTCCGGCAAGGGCGTGCCCGCTTCGCTGTTCATGATGCGCGCGAAGGAGCTGATAAGGGCGCACGTCACAGCCGACGCGACGCTCGCCGAGTTCGCATACAGGCTGAACAACGATCTCTGCACCGGAAACGAGGAGAGCATATTCATCACGGCCTTCTTCGGCGTGCTCGACGTCTCCGGCGGCAGGCTCGCATACCTCCGCGCCGGGCACGAGCAGCCCATGCTGCGCCGCGGCGGGAACGTGACGAGGCTCGGCGACGAATCGAATTTCGTGCTTGGCATATTCGAGGACGCGGAATACGCCGCAGACGAGGTCGTTCTGCAGCCCGGCGACGTGCTGCTCATGTTCACCGACGGCCTGAACGAGGGCATAAACGAGCAGGATGAGGCCTTCGGATACGACCGCATCGACTCTACCTTGAGGAGCGCCTCGGGCGATATCAATGCCGCTATGTACGAAGCGCTCTGCGGATTCTGCGGCGGAGCGGAGCAGTTCGACGACGTCACCATGCTGACTTTGACCGTGAGCGAAGCCAAAAGGATAGAGCTCGACGATCCAAGCTTTGAGGATATCTCCGCCGTGACGGACGCTGTTTTGGCGGAGCTCGGCGATTTTAACAAGGACCGCGTCTCAGAGGTCGGCATAATCATAGACGAGGTCATGAACAACCAGATAAGCTATGCCTTCGGCGATACGGAGCGCCCGCATATCTCCGTTACGCTTGAAAAGGACGGGGACCGGGCGGCGCTCACGTTCGAGGATAACGGCGCGGCGTTCGACCCGCTTTCCGACGTGACCGAGGAAAGGCTCGAGGAATCGGACGGAGGCTATGGTCTCGAGCTCGTCAAGGCCGTTTCAAACGCCCTCCGTTACGAGCGCAGGGACGGCGCGAACCGCCTCACGGTCGTTAAAAACATGTGTCCCTGATACGGTCAGGAACGCCCGGCTTTTATCGGATCCATAAATAATGATCCCCCGGCAGAG
>CAMZFO010000065.1 GCA_947306125.1 uncultured Clostridia bacterium
TTTGACCATTCGCAGGATGGTCAAAATCGCCTTCGGCGACCGGAGTTGAACCCCCGAGGGAAGGCTTTCGTTCCACGAGCGGAGCTTGCCTTACAGCGGCTTACCGCTCCTTTTTTTCATCCGCGCCCAGACCTTATGGAGGTTATTATAATAATCCTCCGCGCCGCTGTATTTATTCAGCTTCTTTTCGAGAAGGGGCATGAGCAGGCTTTGCAGCTTATAATCGAAATAGCCGTGCGCCATCTGGTAAAAGGTCTCGAAATCGTAAACGCCGCGGTTGAGGCCCACGCAGAAATGCTCAATCCTGGCAAGGGCGTTGTTGAGCTCGGAATACCCGAGGTTATCCGCGGTCTCCACGGCGGCTCTGACCATTGCGGGATCGTTCCAGTCGTTCAGCCTGCAGAAGACCTCGTCCTGCAGCCTGCGGTAATCCTCAAGCGTCGCCGTGAGCTTCCTGCGGCGGGCGTCCTTGAAATAGGTGCAGACGCCGAGCGTGCCGGATATCACCGCGATCACGGCGGTGACGAGCCCCAATGCTTTTGTGAAGGTATCTATAAAGTTCATACGTTCGTCCTCCTTATATATATTATATCGCGTTTTGGCGGGTCCTTCAAGCCGGGGAGAGGCGCGTCCGGCGCGCCTTTTTCCGAAAAAGCTGTACTTTTCCGGCTTCTTGCGGTATAATGTTATTTGGTTGATTTTAGCGAAAAGGAAAGCTTTTTATGAAACGCGTGCTCGGCTGCATCCGCAGGGCGGATGAGAGATACGGTATGATACACGACGGCGACCGCATATGCGTGGGCGTGAGCGGCGGCAAGGACAGCCTGCTGCTTTTATACGGGCTCTCGCTCTACCGCATGTTCTCCAAGAAGAAATACGAGGTCATGGGCGTCATGCTCGACCTCGGGCTCGTGGAGCAGGACTATTCCGCGCTCGAAGCCTGGGCGGAGGAGATCGGCGTGCGTCTGGACATAATAAAGACGGACATAGGCGACGTGGTGTTCAATATCCGCAAGGAGAAGAACCCCTGCGCGCTCTGCGCCAAATTCCGCCGCGGAGCCATTAACGACGCGGCGAAGGAGCGCGGCTGCAATCTCATCGCTCTGGGGCACAACCGCGAGGACGTATTGGAGACCTTCCTTCTGAGCCTTTTTTACGAATCGCGGCTCAACACCTTCGCGCCGATCACCTATATGGACAGGGCGGACGTGACCATAATCCGTCCCCTCGTATTCTTCCCCGAAAAGGAGGCGCTTTCCGCGGCGAGGCGGCTCGGGCTGCCCGTGCAGAAGGCGAACTGCCCCGCGGCAGGGCTCACGAAGCGCGAGGAAATGAAGAATCTTTTGAAGGAATTCCGCAGTATAGTTCCCGATCCGGAGATGCGGCTTATGAAGGCCATATCCGATACGCATAAATACGGCATGTGGGACAGGATGAAGCTCCCGCCGGATTCGCCGATAGGCGTGCCGCAGAAGAATATCCCGGACGAGGATCGACAGAAAGGATAAGCAATGGAAGAGAAGAACGATAATTTCGGCAGTATGACCGTTGACGAGACCAATATCGACAAGCCCGAGGCTGCGGCGGAGGACGAGCGCGAGCTGCTCATTTTCGGCGAGGAGGAGCGCTCCTTCAAAAAGGACGGAGGAAGCTATAAAAAGCTTCGCGCAAGGACGGTCGCCCTGCTGCTCATCGGCGGCATACTCTTGGGCGCGGTCGGCGCGTTTTGGGGCGTGACGGCGTACATGGGCGGCTTTAACGGAATAGCCCTTGCCAAGACCTACGCGGATCACGACGTATCCGTAATAGGCGATCTGCTCGACCATATCGACAAATACCATTTCGGCGACCCCATAGACGACAAGAAGCTCGTTGAAAGCGCCTCGCACGCGCTCGTGGACGCCATGGAGGATCCCTACGCCGCTTATTTCACCCCCAAGGAGCACGACGATTACAGCGCGAGCTTCAACGGGAATTACGTCGGCATAGGCGTCGTGGTCTATAATCCCGACGGCTCGGGCGCGCTCGTGCACCGCGTTTACGAGGATTCCTTCGCGGAGCAGGCGGGTGTCCGGGAGGGCGACCTCATAATCGCCGTGGACAGGGTCGACGTGAAGACCGTTTCGAGCAGCGAGCTCGTCTCCCGCATCACCGGCGAGCCCGGCACGACCGTGGACCTTACCATACTGCGCGGCGAAGAGGAGCTGACTCTTACCGTCACTCGCGGCGAGGTATACGTAAAGCGCGTCGAATACGCCATGCTTGAAAACGGCGTCGGTTATCTGCACCTGACCTCCTTCTCCGGCAGCGCCGTGACCGAATTCCGCGACGCGATAGAGGATATGCAGGCGCAGGGCGCGAAGTCGCTCGTGGTCGACCTTCGCGACAACCCCGGCGGCTCGCTCGGCATTGTCGTGGATATCTGCGATATGCTCCTGCCCGACTGCACGATATGCTCCATGCAGGGCAAGACCACCGATCCCACCAAGTATTTTTACTCCGATAAGGAGATGTACGATATCCCCATGGCGGTGCTCGTGAACGATTACTCCGCCTCCGCGAGCGAGATATTCGCCGGCGCCATGCAGGACAACGGCAGGGCGAAGATAATAGGCATACAGACTTACGGCAAGGGCGTCGTGCAGACCACCTTCCCCATGACCGGCGATCACGGCTGGATAAAGCTGACGACCGACGCATACTATACTCCCAACGGGACCAACCTCGGCGGCACGGGCATCACCCCGGATACCATCGTCGAGCTGCCCGAGGAGCTGCGCGACACGGATATTTACGACCTCTTCCGCGATCACCGCGCGGAGGACACTCAGCTTGCGGCGGCGATAGCCGAGCTGAGCTCCGCCGACTGATAACACCCGCCCCCCGCGGGGCTTGGAAATCAAAAAGCGATCTTCCTGTACCCCCCTTCCCGCCCGGGTACGGGTATTTCGCGTTTTCAGCTTAAAACGAGGTAGATATGAGCAAATCGAGGATACTTGAAATACTCAAGGGCTGCGGCGAATACGACCGCCTCGCTTCCGCCATGGACGGCGGCGAGGGGGCTTTTGCCGTATTCGGGCTCGGCGAGGCGCACCGCATTCACGCCGCCGCCGCGCTCTTTAACGACCTTAAAAGGACTGTGCTCCTTGTGGAGCCCTCCGCGCTCGCCGCGGTGAGGGCGCGTGAGGAGCTGCTTCACTATATCCCCGAGGCCCGGCTCTTCCCCGCGAGGGAGCTGCCCCTTTCCGTGCAGCATTACACCGAGTCCCCCGCCGTTACCTCGCAGCGCCTCTCCTGCATCATGCAGCTCATGAGCGGCAGGCCCGCGTTTATCGTGACGAGCATAGAGGCGCTTATGCAGCGCATGGCTCCGCCGGAGCTCATCGCCTCCGCCGTGCACACCGTGCGGCCGGGCATGAGGGTGCTGCCGGACGCTCTGCTTCAGAAATTCATCGGCGCGGGCTACGTCAGGGAGGACATCTGCGAGGGCCCCGGGCAGGTGACGAAGCGCGGCGGCTATATAGACATATTCCCGCTGACCTATAAAAACCCCGTCCGCATCGAGTTTTTCGACGATGAGATAGACACCCTGCGCGAATACGACGCCGCCTCACAGCGCTCGACGGAGAACCTGCCCTTTGCCGAGATACCCCCGGCGACCGAGCTGCCGCTGACCGAGGAGCTGAGGCGGCGCGGGATAGCGGCGCTTCGCTCGAAGGAGCATTATTCCGAGGAGACCGAGACTCTGCGCTCGGGCGGGACGCCGGATAACGCAATGATGCTGCTGCCCGTATTCTGCCGGGATGAGATAAGCTTCGCGGACTATCTGCCGGAGGGCTCCGCGATACTCATAGACGAGCCCTCGAGGGCCGAGGAGAGCGGCAAGCTGGTCTATTCGAACTTCCTCGAGGGGCTTTCCTCGGTGCTGAAGGAGGGCAAGGGGCATGAGCTCCAGGCGGGGCTCGTGCATTCCCCGCTCGACACGATAACCGCGCTCGACGGCCCGCGCACGGCGATGCTCTTTTCGCTTACAAGGAGCTACGGGCTGATACATCCGAGATCGCTCTTCCGCTTCGAGACCCGCCCCGCGCCGAGATACATGGGCCGCGGCGAGCTCCTGCGGGACGATATTTTAAGCTGGAAGCAGAAGGGGTATTCCGTGCTGCTCTATTCCGGCGCGCATGGCGAAAGACTGCGCGATTCGCTTGCGGATCTGGGGCTTTCGGCGCCTTACACGGAGTCGCTCGAGCGCGAGCCGCTCCCGCGGGAGGTGCTGATAATCGGCGAGACGATACCCAAGGGCTTCGAATACCCGGAGATAAAGCTTGCCGCCGTTTCGGAATACGAGATATACGGCACCGAGCAGAGGGCCGTGCAGAAGCAGCCGCGCAAAAAGCGCGAGGCGCTCGCCTTCAATGAGCTCGAGGTGGGCGACCTCGTGGTGCACGAGGCGCACGGCATAGGCCGCTTCACGGGCGTCAAGACGCTTACGGTCGACAAAAAGACCCGCGATTACATAGAGCTCCTCTACCTTGCGGGCGACAAGCTCTATATCCCCACGGATCAGCTCGACAGGGTGCAGAAATACATAGGCGGCGACGAATCGAAGGCGAAGCTTTCGCGCCTGGGCTCCGGCGAATGGCAGAAGACCGTGGAGAGGACGAGGGCTTCCGCAAAGAAGCTGGCGTTCGACCTTGTGGCGCTCTACGGCGAGCGCAGCCGCATGAAGGGGCACGCCTTCTCGCCCGACACTCCCTGGCAGGTCAAGCTCGAATCGAGCTTCCCGCATACGGAGACCCCGGATCAGCTTACGAGCATAGCCGAGATAAAGGCGGACATGGAGAGCGAACGCATAATGGACCGCCTGCTCTGCGGTGACGTGGGCTACGGCAAGACGGAGGTGGCGCTCCGCGCGGCCTTCAAATGCGCCATGGACGGCAAGCAGTGCGCGGTGCTCGTGCCGACCACCATACTCGCGCAGCAGCATTACAACACCTTCTCCTCGCGCTTTGCGGGGTTCCCGGTGAACGTGGAGCTGCTCTCCCGCTTCCGCACCCCGCACGAGCAGGAGGTCATCAGGGAGCGGCTCAAAAAAGGCGATATAGACGTTATAATAGGCACTCACAGCATACTCGCGAAAAGCGTCAGATTCCGCGACCTGGGCCTTCTTATAATCGACGAGGAACAGCGCTTCGGCGTGAATCACAAGGAGCAGATAAAGGAGCTCAAAAAGCAGGTGGACGTGCTGACGCTCTCCGCGACCCCCATTCCGAGGACGCTGCACATGAGCCTTGCCGGCATACGCGACATGAGCGTTATCGAGACTCCCCCGGAGGCGCGCTACCCCGTGCAGACGCTCGTCTGCGAATACAGCGAGCCCATGATACGCGAGGCGATACTCAAGGAGCTTGCCCGCGGCGGGCAGGTCTATTTCCTATATAACTCCGTCAAGACCATGGAGCTCTTTGCCGAAAAGCTTTCACAGCTCGTGCCGGAGGCGCGCATCGCCTTCGCCCACGGGCAGATGCCCGAGCGCAGGCTTGAGACGACCATGCTGGAGTTTTTGGAGGGCAGATACGACGTGCTCCTCTGCTCCACCATAATAGAGAACGGTCTTGACATAACCAACGTGAACACGATGATCGTTTACGACGCGGATACGCTTGGGCTTTCACAGCTCTATCAGCTCCGCGGCAGGGTCGGCAGGGGCGCGAGGCTGGGCTACGCCTACCTCACCTTCCGCAAAAACAAGGTGCTTTCGGAGGTCGCCGACAAGCGTCTTTCGGCCATAAAGGATTTCACGCAGTTCGGCGCGGGCTTCAAGATCGCCATGCGCGACCTTGAGATACGCGGCGCGGGCGACCTTCTGGGCGCGGAGCAGTCCGGACACATGGCGCAGGTGGGCTACGAGATGTACTGCAAGCTCATCAACGCCGCCATAAAGGAGGTCAAAAACGAGCCCGTCAAGCCCGAGTTCGTATCCGTCATGGAGATCCCGCTGGACGCGCACATACCGCCCAAATACATCCCGCGCGAGCAGGGGCGCATAGCCATGTATAAGCGCATCGCCTCGATATCCGACCTCGATTCCTACCGCGACGTGCAGGATGAGCTCATCGACCGCTACGGCGAGATCCCCCGCCCGGTGCAGACCCTGCTCGACATATCGCTGCTAAAATCCAAGGCGGAAACGCTTGGCCTCGCCTCGGTCGCGGTCAGACAGGAGGAAGCGCGGCTCACATTCTCCCCCGCCGCCTCGATTTCGCCCGAAAAATTCTTCGGAGTCGTGCAGGGCGTTTCCGGCGCGCAGGTCGTCAATAAGGCGGTGAAGATAGCGGGCCGCGAGCAGAACGCCACCGTGCTGCAGATCAGACTGCGCAAAAAAACGCCCGAGGAGATGTTCATCGTCGCCCGCGACACGGTCGAAAGCCTGCTGAAATGCGTAAACGAATAAGCCATGAAAGGATGAGCATATGAAGGAGACAACGAAAAAGCTTATCGAAGCCGTGAAGGCGGACCTTACGCCCTCTCTCGGCGTGACCGAGCCCGGAGCCATAGCTTACGCCGCGGCCGCCGCCGCAAGGGCCGTCGGAGGCGGGGTGCGGAGCGTTTCCGTTTGGCTCAATTCCGGCATTTACAAGAACTCGTTCACCTGCGCCGTGCCCGGGGCGGACGGCACGGGCTGCGCTCTGGCGGCGGCAATGGGCGCCGTCTGCGGCGATACCGGAAGGACTCTCCACTCGCTGGACAACGCCTCGCCGGAGGACGTACGCAGGGCGAAGGAGCTCGTCGAAACGGGTTCCGCCGCGGCGTATCTTGCCGAAATATCGCCGGAGATAAGCATCCGCGCGGAGGTGATAACGGAGCTCGGGAAGGCGGAATCGCTGATACGGGGCAGCCACACGGGGCTCGTCTCCGTCCGCGTGAACGGGCGCGAGACCCTTGAGCCGCGGCCCGAAGGCGCGGAGGAAAAGCAGGGGTTCCCCGTTTCATCGGTGAGCTTTGAGGATATCGTGAACTGCTTATACGAGGCAGACGCCGAAAAGCTCGATTTTCTCGGCGAGGCCGTAAAAACCGACATGGAGCTCTTTGACGAGGGCGTAAAAAGCGGGCTCATGCCCATGACGAAGGCGAGGCTCGGGGACGACCCGGAGGCCTGCGCTTCCGCCCGCGCGCTCGCGGAGCTTTTGACCTGCGGCGCGATCGAAGCGAGGGTGCGCGGAGCCGGGGCCTGCGCCATGGCGATCACCGGCAGCGGCAGCCACGGCATACTCTGCATGCTGCCCATACACGCCGCCGCCCGGTTCGGGGGCTTCGGCATGGACGAGGAGCGAAAGGCGCTGCTCTTATCCGCTCTCGTCACGAAATACATAAAGGATCTTTCGGGGCTTTTATCCACCGCCTGCGGCTGCGTGCTCGCGGGGGGTACGGGAGCCGCGCTGGGGCTGACCTATCTCTATTCGCTCAAGGACGGCCTTGATAAAGAGGCGACGGCGCACAGGCTCGAAGCGGCGCTCAGCTTCATGGCTGCCTCCGTGACCGGCATGATATGCCACGGCGGCAACCCCGGCTGCTCACTGAAGGCCTCCGTGGGAGTCAATATGGCCTTTTCCGCCGCGGAGACGGCGGCGGGCGGAGCGCCAGCCGAAACCGAGCACGGCATAGTCGGCCTCACGCCCGAGGCGACCATGGCCAATATGGGGCTCATAGCAACCGATATGCTGCCGCTGGAAAAAACCGTTCTCGATATAATGCGTTGTAAATCGCAGCATAGTCTGTTATAATAGGGGAAAAATCAGGAAGGGGTCTTTATATGGAATACGTACCTTTCGGAAACACGGGTCTCACCGTTTCAAGAGTCGGCTTCGGCGGTATCCCCATACAGCGCATTGACGCGGAGGGCACGGCGGAGCTCTTTGAAAAGCTCATCGAGCGCGGAGTGAACTATATCGACACCGCCCGCGGCTACACCGTCAGCGAGGAATACATAGGCTACGCCGTTGAAAAGCTGGGCGCGAGGGACAAGCTTTACCTTGCCACCAAGAGCATGGCGGCCACGCGCGAGGCGATGGAGAAGGATATCGAAACGAGCCTCCGCAATCTGCGCACCGATCACATCGACCTTTACCAGATACACAATCCCTCCATGGAAAAGCTCGATACGATACTCGCTCCCGGCGGCGCTCTGGAGGCGCTTTTCGAGGCGAAGGAGGCGGGCAGGATAAGGCATATCGGCCTCACCGCGCATTCCGCCGCGGTATTTGAAAGGGCGCTGGGGCTCGACTTCGTCGAATCCATAATGTTCCCTTACAACATAGTGGAGACGCAAGGCAAGGAGCTCGTTCAAAAATGCCGCGAGGCGGGCAAGGCGTTCGTCGCCATGAAGCCCCTTGCAGGCGGCGCCATCGAGGACGGCAGGGCGGCAATGCGCTATCTTCTGACCGATCCCTTCGTCACCGTGGTGATACCCGGCATGTACGCGGTGAGCGAGGTCGAAGAGAACACCTCCTTCGGCTCCGAGCCGCTGACCGATGAGGAGGCCGCCGCAATAGAGCATATCCGCTCGACCCTCACCGGGAATTTCTGCCGCCGCTGCAATTACTGCGCGCCCTGCACGGTCGGCATACAGATCCCCTCCGTGTTCCTCTTCGAGGGGTATCTCGAGCGCTACGGGCTCGAGGAATGGGCGAGGGGCCGCTACGCGGGGCTTGCCGTAAAGGCCTCCGAGTGCATCGAGTGCGGGCTTTGCGAGACCCGCTGCCCCTACGAGCTGCCCATACGCGAAATGCTCAAAAGGGCCGCCGCGGCCTTCGGTGAATAATGGGCGTATATCTTGAAAAAACGAACGAGCTCCCGGAGATCCCGGGGGCTCTTAAAGCTGTTATGGGAACGGACGGGATGGAGGCTTTCCGCTTCATGGACGACTCCGTTTACGACGACGAAGCGAAGGGCTACAGCACCTATAAGCTCGTTTCGGAAAAGGGCGAGTTCGTGCTGAAAAAAAGCTCGTGTCAAGAGGATTATGAGAGCGAGGTCAAGCACTACTCCCTTCTTGAAGGGCTGCCGGTACCAAGGCTTCTCGGCGTTTCGGACGGATGCATACTGATGAATTACGTCGAGGGCGACGACCTTAAAGACCCTACGGACGCCGCCGTGTGCGAGGCAGCCAAGAGCCTTGTCGCCGTCATGAACGCTTATCCTATGGGGCGGGAATACGAAAGGGATCGTTATGAAACCTATCTCCGCCGTCTCGAACGGCGAGCGGAGTGTCTTAAAGACGAGCCCGAATTAGCGCGAGCCTTCGCCCTGTTTTTCGAGCGGCAGAAGGAAATCCCCCTGACGCTCTCAAACGGCGATCTTCTGCCGATAAACGTATTGTACGACGGGAAGCGGGCGACGATAATAGATTGGGAGTTCGGCGGCTTCATGCCCTACGCGCTCGATATCGCTCGGTTCATCGCACATTCGACGCCGAACGGCGAGGTGACCTCATTCAGGATGAGCGACGCGCAGAAGAAGCTGTTCAGTCAGCTCGTCTATGAGGGGCTTTCCGTCAAGCCCGCGAAGGCCGTTTACGAGCGTGACCTGCTGCTTGCACGGTTCAACGAATGCGTCGAGATACTCGAGTACTACCTGAACGATCCCGAGGCTGTGCGCGACAGGGTCTTCGAACACTACTATCCGATGGCGAAGATGTTGGCGAATGAGATAACTGCAAACCAATAAATAAAACTTGGCCGGGAAGCGAGCTCCCCGGCCAAGTTCATAATGGGTTTTATCTCATTTTAAGCGTGTCGATACTGCCTCCACATTCGGGGCAGGTAAGCTCGACCCCGTCAAGCAACTCCGCCTTGGTATAGGAGAGCCGTGCGCCGCAACCCATACAGGTCACGCCTATCCTCGCATCCTGCGGAACGGAATCCGAGCGGAGCGCGCTCCGCGCTTCACGAAGCTCTTTTTCCCTGCGAAGCTTTTCGGCTTCGGAATCCTCTTTCTCCTCCGCCTTGTTCACGCGTCTGAAATGCTCCGCGATCTCGTCGGTATTCTCCACGATCTGCCCGAGACCATAGAGCGAGAAGCCGAACGCGAGCGTGACGAGAAGCCCTCCAACCAGCGCCAGTATGCCCGAAAGCGCACCGTAATCCTTATAATCGACGAAAAGGATTATCGAGAGTATCACGCCGAGAATGATGATGATCACCGCAAGCCCTCTCAGCTTGCCTCCAACGTTATTCATATCACAGTCTCCTTTTATTCGGCTGCCGTAATAATAACACGTTTACGCTTCTTTGTCAACCTTCAGTGCGCGCAGATGAGGGCGATGACGGCGCCGGTCAGCGCGATGACCAGCAGCACGAGCAGCCATTGAGGCGCAAGGAACAAAAGCGCCGTCACTATGACCGCCGAAAGGAGCACGGCGGCGGCCCTTAACGGGATCCCGCCGCTCCTTTTTCTTCTCACCGTCCGCCGCCTGCACAGGTCTATCCCGAAAAGCATATCCCATCCCCCTTTATAACGCCTTCTGCGCATCATATTCTCAAAGGGCGGCTCAAAATGCATATCGTTCAAAAATATTTTAGTCCGCCAAAAGATCACTGCAGAGAAACAAGGCAATGAAATACGCCAACTCGGTGCGGCCAACGGGAGCCGCCCGGGTCAGGGCGTACGCGGCGCGATAGCCGCGGAACAGCGATAAGCCAAGCCGGACGAACCGCACCTGCGAGTCAATTCCGCGGAGTTTGCTGCGCGCATCACGGGGCGGACTCACATCTTCCTCCCTTCAAAAGTGTTTTTTATACTCAATACGGAGCATCTCGGGAGTTTGCCGATAATCCGAAAAAATATTTTAATTTTTTTTGCATTTGGTATTGAACGATCCTGCTTGAAATGTTAAAATATCATGAATGGTTGTCGGCATGCCGCTCCCGTTCACAAAAATCGATCGGAGATCACTCATGGGTTTCTTTGAATTTAACGACGTAGGTATCGATCTGGGTACGTCCAGCGTTCTTGTATATGTTCATAATAAGGGCATCGTGCTTCGCGAGCCCTCCGTTGTCGCGGTGGAAAAGATCACCGGGCACATCTATGCCGTAGGTGAGGAGGCGCGCCGTATGCTCGGCCGCACCCCCGGCAACATCATCGCCATCCGCCCCTTACGCGACGGCGTCATTTCCAATTTCGACATTACCGAAAGGCTCCTCCGCCACTTCCTCAAGAAGGTCGTGGGCACCAAGATATTCTTCAAGCCCCGCGTGGTCGTATGCGTTCCCTCCGGCGTAACGGAGGTCGAAAAGCGCTCCGTTATCGACGCGACCGAGGAGGCCGGCGCCCGCCACACCTATCTTATCGAGGAGCCCATCGCCGCAGCGATCGGCGCGGGCATCGACATCTCCCAGCCGCGCGGCAACATGGTCGTGGATATCGGCGGCGGCACGACCGACGTCGCGATAATCTCCCTCGGCGGCTCGGTGCTTTCCGAGTCCATAAAGGTCGCGGGCGATAAGTTCGACGACGCCATCGTCCGCTATATGCGCAAGAAGCACAATCTGCTCATCGGCGAGCGCACGGCCGAGGATATGAAGATCCGCATCGGCTCCGCTTACCCCC
>CAMZFO010000066.1 GCA_947306125.1 uncultured Clostridia bacterium
CCATGAATCAATACAGGATTTGTCTCCATACATCGCTTCCATCTCTTTCACCCCGCATAATATCGATTTATCGTCTAAGCCATATAGATACGCATTATTTCATTGCCTCGTTTTCTCAAATACCGCAAACAGATTTACACGGATCATACGGGGGCGCCTACTTCGATGAGGTTGCCGTCGGGATCATAGAATCTGACTACCCGCTGCCCCCAGCTGTGCGTCATCGGGCGGTTGACGTATTCAATGCCGGGATAGAGCCTTTCCAGCTTTTTTACGACGCCGTCGATATCCGGCTCTTCGAAATACAGAATCTATTTCCGATAGATCTCAAAAAACTGCGTCACGTGCTTCCCGACCAGCTCCATCACTTCATCTTCACGCTGCGGTTCCCGATCGCACAGGTTGATCCAGACGGTGATCGGAGAGGAGAACTGCGCGGCCATGATCTCGGGATCCTCATCCCTCAAGGCGCCCTCACGGATCAGGAACCTCATCATTCCCATAAAATAGTTCAGGACGTCCCTATAATTCTGCTTTGTCTGAAGCTCTGCCAGTTCTGCATTGCGGAACTGCTCGATCACGAGCAGCTTCCTTCCCTTGCTGATATGCGGATCATGCAGTATGTAGCGCAGCTGTCCCCGGATGAGCTCTGCCGCATCCTCCGCGGTCATGCCGGTCATATCCTTTGTGAATTCCGGATCGTCCCAGTCGGCACGCGCAAATATCGAACGGTCGGTATATCCTTTCAGAACGGTTTCGACGACGGTATCCAGAATATCCTGCTTACCCGCAAAGTGGCTGTAAAGGGACGCCTTGCGGATACCCACCGCATCGGCGAGCTGCGAGATACTGGTTGCTTCGTATCCGTTGACGGCGAAAAGATCCAGCGCCGCTTCGACTATTTCTTCACGTGTGTTGCTCTTTTCCATGCTCTTCGCCCTCTCTTCAAAGCAGTAATGCGGATTACATCGCCTATTATACCTAACGTTCGTTCGTTAGTCAACGGTCGATTTCTCTTTAGCAGTTATGAGTTTTACGATATCTCCCCCAGCATTGCGCAGACAGCGGCAGATACAGCTCCCGCCGGAGCAGATCGACCGCCGATCCGCGGCTTTTTTATGTTTTTTCTTATCGGCTATTGACGGGCGGGATAAAACGTGCTAATATAGTTAGCGGTGACCAACTGACGTCGCCTTTCTTTTGAGACATGAGTTAGGCATTGCTAACCAAGGAAAGGACGCCTTTGCAAGGCAAAGGCAAGGGATAATAATGAGAAACGACGAGACATCTTCCTCGACTGGCTGCTGCTGACCAAAACGCATTTCTTCCAGCACTTCTATCCCGAGACGGAGGGCTGCGAGGGCTATCACAGCTTCGGCTTCAACCGCAAGGGCCAGCTCATACGCATCGCCGTGTTCCCGTTCATTGCCGCCGCGCTCGCGGGGCTCTGCATGCTGTTCTAAAAAAATATATAGAAGCCCTCACCCGAAATGTGTTGAAAAAAAGGACGCATTTGGTTATAATTTGAGGGTCTACTGTTTGAGTGCCGGAAGCGCGCGGTAAAAGCCGCGTGCCGACGGGTAAAAGGGAACCGGGTGCAAATCCCGGACGAACCGGTCACTGTAAGCGGTGAGCTGCCGCGCATCACGCCATTGCCCCTCGGGGCGAGAAGGCGCGCGGGAGCGCTTGAGCCGCAAGTCAGGAAACCTGCTCAGACGGAACGATGAGTTTTCTCCGGAGAAAAGCAGCTCATCTGAACGCCGGCCTGTTTCAGCCGTCTTCGGCTCGGGGGCCTGACTTGGATGTGCCGTTTTCCGATTTTCGGAAGCGGTTTTTTCTTTGGGGCAAGAGTATTATCCGACCCATTCAAAGAAAGGAAAACGATATGGACATCAAGAAGCCCGTACTGCTCGTCGTTTCATTCGGCACGAGCCATGAGGAGACCTGCAAAAAGAACATAGGCGCCATCGAGGAAGCGCTTCAAAGGGCGTTCCCCAATTACGAGGTGCGCCGCGCTTTCACGGCGAAAGCGATAATAGAGAAGCTGCGCGGGCAGGGAGTCCGCGTGGACTCTGTCAGGGAGGCGCTCGACCGGCTTGTGAACGAGGGCGTCCGCGAGGTCGTCATCCAGCCGACGCACGTAATGCCCGGCACGGAGTACGATATGATGGCGGAAGACGCGAGAGCCTTCTACGGCAGATTCGACCGTCTTGCGATAGGCAAGGCGCTGCTCACGGACGAAAGTGATTTCGACGAGATGCAGAGGATCATAGGCGATATGTGCAGGGAATTCGACGATCCCGATACTGCCGCAGTCTTCATGGGGCACGGCACGGTGCATAACGCCAATATCGGCTATGCAAAGCTCCAGAGGCGGATAAACGCGGCGGGGCATGAAAATATCTTCATAGGCACCGTCGAGGCGATGCCCACCGTTCACTATATAAGGGCGCTCATCCGCCTCGGCAATTACAAGCGCGTCGTATTGACGCCGCTGATGATAGTCGCGGGCAATCACGCCTTAAACGATATGGCGGGAGACGGCGAGGATTCCTGGAAGCGCATATTCGAGGAGGACGGCTTCAAGGTGGAGTGCAGGCTCGCGGGGCTCGGCGAGTGCGAGAGCGTGCGCCGTCTTATCGTCCGTCACGCGGCGCTTGCCATGACTGAATGAACGGAGGCAAAAATGCTTACAAAGAATTGGATCACCGATGAAAACAACGTCGTTTACGGCTCCGACGACGAGCTCATACCCATGCTCAGCAAGTATCTGTCCATACCCGATCTGGACAGGAAGATAAAGCAGTTCCGCGAGGCTCCCGTGAAGGAGGGCGTCACCCTCCGCGGCATGAGGAGGACGAGCGCGGTGCTCTTCATACCCGATCTTTATTTCGACGACGATATAGTCATGGGCGCCAACGTGTGGATATACATGGGCGATATGCAGCCCGCCTACTGCATATACAAGCCCTGGGATGAGAAGGCGATCTGAAAAAGGATAACTTTGCAAAAAAACCTCGGAGGACTGTTGACAAACGCAGTCCTCTTTGTTATAATACAACCAGTTAGCGGCCGCTAACTCTAAGCAAAACAGTATGAATTGAGGAAACGATAATGAGCGTAGTAATAGTCGGCGGAAACGAGTGCATGACAAGGCAGTACAAGGAGCTTTGCCGTGAGTACGGATGCAAGGCGAAGGTCTACCCTAAAATGACCACGGGCCTTAAGGATCTGGGGAGCCCGGATCTCGTGGTGCTTTTCACGAGCACGGTGTCGCATAAGATGGTGCAGTGCGCATTGAAGAATAACGACGCTTTGATCGCGAGATCTCATTCGAGCTCCATAGCCGCTCTTCGCTCCATACTCAACGAACACGCCGTCTGAAAAGGAGGTCCAATATGGAAGTCATCGTTGTTTCGGGTATCGTCGCGGGCTTCATCGCCCTTTCGGAGGGTGTGAAGCACGCCTGCACCGACCGGCCGTGACCGCGCTTTTTAATGCGCGCTCCTTCCGCGTCAGTCCAGATACCCTTCGCGAGCTTTGACTCCGAAGCGCTCCTCAAGCAGGTGGAGCTGCCCGTCTGTGATGGTGTTGAGCACGGGCAGATGCGCGATCTTCATATAGATCCCGGCGGCCTTTTCGGCGGTCTCGATAAGGCCGAAGGTCTCGTCGAGGTCGCGGCCCGCGCCGTAAACGCCGTGCTGCGCCCAGACGCAGAGCCGCGCGGTCTTCATCTTTTCGGCGGTGGCCTCGCCTATCTCGTTGGTGCCGCAGAGCATCCACGGGAGCACGTTCACGCCCTCCGGGAACACGACTATGCACTCGGTCTCCATGCGCCAGAGGGTGCGGGTGAACTCGCGCTCATCGAGCGTGTGCACGTAGGTCATGGCGATAAGATCGTTGGGGTGGCAGTGCATTATCACGCGGTTTTCGGGGTCGGCGGCGAGGCGCGCCGCGTGGCTCATCATGTGCGCGGGGAATTCGCTGGTGAATTTGCCGCCGTCGGAGAAGCCCCAGAGCACCTCCGCCTCCGCGCCCTTTTCCGCGAGGCGGACTATGCCGAGATTCCTCGCGGGATCGTACTGCACGTTCTTAAAATACTTGCCCGTACCGGTGACGAGGAATATCTTGCCGTCGAGCTCCGGAGCGGTAAATCCAGTCGGGATGGTGCGGACTATAGCGGGGATCGTGAGGTATTCCTTCAATTCAGCCTCGTCGAGCAGCATCGAGATATTGCCGCCGTTCCTCTCATCCCAGCCGTGGGCGTACATATTCGTCGCCGTGCGGATCATTTCCGTCATAAAAGGCGCGTTCAAGACGTTTTTCATTTCCTTGCCTCCGGTATTTGCTTTTCGTATTCTTCAATTTCACGGAACCATTCGCCGTCGGCGGGCTTGCCGCTGCCCGCGGTATACGCCTCGACGCCGATGCCGAACATCTTGCTTTCGATGCAGGGCTTGACCTTATTAAAATCATATTCCTCGGAGAGTATTTCGTCAATACTTTCTTTACAGCGCATGCGCGGGCCCATGCGGTCGGCGGGGATATCCTTGAAGCCGTCGCCCGTCCATATGTTCATCACGCAGGGCTCGCCGAGGCTTGGGACCCAAAAGTCCCACAAAAAACGCAAGCCTGTCGAGGGTCTGCGGTTTTTCGGGGACTCGTATTGCCCGCCGGCCGATGTGCAGCGGGAGCCGCCTGCGCGGATATGGGAAATGCGCCTGCGGAATTTACGAATTTCATACGAAGGCTTTCGTGCGTATTGCCGCAGTTTATTGCCGCTTTTGTCATTGAAATCAACGAAAAAACCCGATATAATAATATCGCTTAAAACGAAACGAAGGAGGGACGGCATGGATCCCGAAAGGAAAAGCATCTATATAGCGGACGACGATGAGAGCATAAGGCAGGTCATAAAGACCTTCCTTGTAAACGACGGCTACGAGACCGAGGATTTTCCGACGGGCGACGCGCTTTACGAAAGATTTGAAGAGTCGCCCTGCGATCTTGTGATACTCGACGTGATGATGCCGGGCTCCGACGGCTTCGCAATACTCACGAAGCTGAGGAAGGTCAGCACCGTGCCCGTCATAATGCTGACGGCAAGGGACTCGGAAAACGATCTTGCGATGGGCCTCGGCCTCGGCAGCGACGATTACATCACCAAGCCCTTCTCGGCTATGGCGCTCCTCATGCGCGTGCGGGCGATATTCAGGAGGATAGAATTCGAGAGCGCAAAGTTCAGGCCCGTGCAGAGCAGGACGGGCTTCGGCAGGCTGAGCCTTGACGAGGCCTCCCGCGCTATACTTCTCGACGGCGAGCCCCTGCCCCTCACCCCCACCGAATACGGCGTGCTGCGCGACCTCATGCTGCACGCGGGCGAGGCGGTCTCGAGGGAGGATCTGCTGAACCGCATCTGGGGCTTCGATTCCTACGTCGAGACCCGCGCGACGGACGACACCGTGCGCCGCCTGCGCCAGAAGCTGGAGGGGAGCGGCGTTAAGATAGCCGCGGTATGGGGCTACGGATTCCGATTGGAGGCCGATCAATGAAGAAGCGGCGTCTTAAAACAAGGCTGCTCATAACGCTCGTGGGAGTCACCTGCGCGGCGCTCGTGATAGTCGCGCTCGCGTTCAATCTTTCCGTGCGGGGCTACGTAAACGCCCGCGTCAATTCTCAGCTCGACTCCATATCGTCCTCCGTATTCGACGACCGTAAGGACGGCCGCGGGAGCTGGACCTTCGACGACCGTCCCGACAAGGCGACGGGAGCCCGCGGCAGCGCGCTGGTATTGAGCTCCGAGGGCGAGCTCATAGTCGTGCTTCGCGGCGACGAGGATACCGCCAGGTTCATAGCCGAGAGCTACGGCTCCGGCAAGCTGACGGCAGGCGGCAAATACACGACCCTGAAGACCGACGACGGCGTCTACGCCGTCGCGCTTTCGGAGGACCCCGTACTCAAAAACGCATATATCGCCTCGTTCATAGACATCACCGCGATCAAGGGGCTCGCCTCGCGCATGAACATAATACTGACCGCCGTTATAATCGCGGCGATAATGCTCTGCGTTATATTGAGCCGCGTCCTTGCAAGGTCGCTCGCAAAGCCCGTGCAGAGCCTTTCGGATTACGCGCACGACATAGGCGAGGGCGACCTCGAGCCGCGGGAGATGGATTTTAAGGAGGAGGAATTCTCCGGGCTTGCCGATTCCATGAGCCGCATGGCGGCCGCGCTGAAGGAATCGCGGAGCCGTCAGGAGGTGTTCTTCCAGAACGTATCGCACGAGCTCCGCACGCCGCTGACCTCCATACGCGGCAGCGCGGAGGGCATTGTCTGCGGGGTGATGGAGCCCAAGACCGCCGGGCAGACCATAATCCGCGAATCCGACCGCCTCACCTCTATGGTGGAGGACATACTCTTCATATCGCGCATGGAGCGGATCGGCGGCGCGGAGAACGCCGAGCCAATAGATATAAGGGACGTGCTCTCGCTCTGCGTATCCGAGCAGAGGGCGGAGGCGGAGCGAAAGGGGCTCTCGTTCGATTTCGACTTTGAAGAGGAGCCCGCTCAGGTGCGCATACCCGAGAAGGACGCCGAAAGGATATTCGGCAACGTGATCTCCAACGCCATACGCTACGCGAAAAGCACCATCGGCCTTTACTGCCGCGCCTCCGGCGAAAGCGTGACCGTCCGCATCCGCGACGACGGCCCCGGCGTGCCCGAAAACGACCTGCCGCACATATTCGAGCGCTTCTACAAGGGCGAGGGCGGCAAGCACGGCATAGGCCTCTCCATCGCGAAGGAGGCGGCCGAGGCCTACGGCGGGGAGCTGACCTGCGGCAACGACGGCGGAGCGGCTTTCACCGCCGTATTCCCGAGATATCAACAATAAGAAAGCTTTATGCGGGCCTCGGCGGGAGCCGGGGCTCTTTTCGTATGTTTTGCGTATTTTTCGCCGCTCTTTTTCGGAGATGCGCGGGGGAAGAAGGGCTATAATGAGCCCAACAGAAAAACAGGAGGCGAAAGAAATGAAGCTCAATAAGAAAAGATTTTTCCCCGCAGTCATCGCTTTGGCGGTGATGCTCTCAATGCTGACGCTCGCTGCGTGCTCGCAGATAGAGGGCAGTGCGTCGGCAAGCTCGGTACCGGCCTCGGTCGAACAGAGCGCAGGCGCGGCCTCGTCCGGCTCCGCGGTCATCTCCCCCGCGGCGGGCGAAGGCACGGACGACGCATTCTCCGAAGCCTTCTCGAAAAGGGACCTCTCCGGCGAGTATGACGCGGAAGAGGCGGTCCTTATAGATCTTGACGAGGCGGAAGGCTCCGACGTCGTCATATCGGAGGCCGGTACCTACGTTATAAGCGGCGCTCTTTCAAACGGCAGCGTGATAGTCGACGCGGCCGATGAGGACAAGATACAGCTCGTGCTGAACGGCGCCCGCATCAGCTCCGATACCTACGCGGCGATATACGTCAAGCAGGCCGACAAGGTATTCATAACGCTTGCCGAGGGCACGGAGAACGAGCTTGCAAACGGCGGCTCGTTCACGCAGAGGGACGATAACAGCGTCGACGGCGCGATATTCTCCAAGGACGATCTCACGATAAACGGCGCGGGCTCGCTCACCGTCGTCTCCCCCGCGGAGCACGGCATAGTCTGCAAGGATGAGCTCGTAATAACCGGCGGCGTTATCTCCATCACCGCGGGCTCCCACGCGATACAGGCCAAGGACAGCATAGCGGTCTCGGACGGCAGCATCACCGTCCGCGCCGGAAAGGACGGTCTCCACGCCGAAAACGACGAGGATGACGCCCTCGGCACGATCTATATCACCGGCGGCAGCTTCTCGATAACGGCCGGCGACGACGGCATACACGCCGAGTCCCTGCTCCGCATAGACGGCGGCAAGCTCGACATCACCGCGGCGGAGGGCCTTGAGGCGACCTACGTGCTCATAAACGACGGCGATATCACGATATCCGCCTCGGACGACGGCATAAACGCCGCGAGAAAGTCGACAGCCTACACGCCCACGGTCGAGATCAACGGCGGCAGCCTCGATATCTCAATGGGTCAGGGCGACACGGACGGCATAGACGCCAACGGGAACCTCATCATAACCGGCGGCAGTATAAACGTGACCGGCAATTCCGCATTCGACTGCGACGGCTCCGTTACGTGGACCGGCGGCACAGTCACCGTCAACGGCCAGCAGCAGACTGAGATAACCAATCAGATGTTTGGCGGTCGCGGCGGCTTCGGCGGTCAGAGCGGCCAGAGCTTCGGCGGCCAGAGCGGTCAGGGCTTCGGCGGCCAGAGCGGCCAGGGCTTCGGCGGAAAGCACCGCTGACAAACAGTACCTCAAACGAAACGTAAAGGAGGAAAAAACCATGTACGAAAACGATTATTACCCCGAATACAGCGCCGTTGAAACGGCCTTCGAAGATACCCCCTGTGAAAAGAAAAAAGCCCCCGCCAAGCGCGGAACGGGCAGGAAGCTCCTCTCCATGCTGCTCTGCGGCCTCATATTCGGGGCCGCGGCGGCGGGGGCGTTCAAGTGGACCGGCTCGCTGCTGAATAAGGGCGGCGAGGCGCAGACCTCCGTCTCCATTGAAGAAAGCACGGAGCTCCCCGCGGAGCAGAGCGCGGACGCCGCTATCACCCCCGTCCTCTACTCCTCCGCCGTCTCCAAGACCTCTCAGACGCTCGACGTCAGCGAGATCGCCGAGGGCATGATGCCCTCCATGGTATCCATAACGAACATCAGCGTGCAGGAGGTGCAGAGCTATTACGGCTTCTTCGGCGGCAGGACAGAGAAGCATGAGCAGCAGAGCAGCGGCACGGGAAATATCATAGGCGACAACGAATAGGAGCTATTGATCGTCACCAACAACCACGTAGTTGAGGACGCGACCACGCTCACCGTCTGCTTCGCAGATAACGAGGCCTGCGAGGCCGTGATAAAGGGCACCGATCCCGATAACGACCTTGCGGTGATCGCCGTCAAGCTCACCGATATAAAGGCCGAGACCGCTTCGGTCATCAAGACAGCCGTGCTGGGCGACTCCGATTCGCTTAAAGTGGGTCAGCAGGTAGTCGCTATCGGCAACGCGCTGGGCTACGGCCAGTCCGTGACCACCGGCATCGTCAGCGCTCTCGGCAGAAAGATAGACACAGCCGACGCCGAGATGATACAGACCGACGCGGCCATAAACCCCGGCAACTCCGGCGGCGCGCTCTTAAACATGAACGGCGAGGTAATAGGCATCAACTCCGCCAAGTTCAGCTCCACCGAGGTGGAGGGCATGGGCTACGCGATCTCGATCTCCGACGCGCTGCCCATAATCGAGGATCTTATGAACCGCGCCACCCGCGAGAAGGTCTCGGATGAAGACGCCTCATGGCTCGGCATCGACGGCGAGGAGATCACCTCCTCCATCTCCTCCGCTTACGGTATCCCGCAGGGCGTTTACCTGACCTCCATAGACAGCGAAAGCCCCCTCCGCGGGCTCGGCATTTCCGTCAAGAGCGTGATCACCCACTTCGACGGCGTCCGCGTGACGAGCATAGAAAACCTCAAAAACCGCCTCCAATACTACGCGGCGGGCGAAACCGTAGAGCTCACAGTGCAGGTGATCGAGGGTAATCAATACGTTGAGAAAACGGTTGAAGTCACGCTCGGCAGCGCGTCCGAGCACTCGCAAACGGGCGGCTTCGGCTTCGGATACGACCCGTTCGGGCGGCATTGAAGCCATCCGGAGCAAACTTCCCTTCCCTGAAAAGCGTGTGAAAGCCCCCGGCTTTCACACGCTTTTTATGCCGTCCCGCCCGGGAAAGGCAGGGAATTATCGCCCGGGATATTGACCCCCGCGCCGTGAAATGGTAGAATTGAATATACCACCAACACAGACGGAGGTCATCATGCACGGCAGTACAGTCGTCGCCGCGGCTTCGGCCAATCTAACCCAGTTCTTCACCAATATGGTCGGCACCCTCGCCGTAATACTCGTTATTGCGGCCTTCATAGGCGGGAGCGACATCATAAACAGGTTCTCCGGGACCGTGAGCAGATGGAAGCAGTCGCTCATCGTCGGCGTTCTGGGGGGCGTTTTCGGCATTTACGGCACCATGACCGGCCTTGAGCTGAACGGCGCCATAATTTCCGTGCGCGATATCGGCCCCATGCTCGCGGGCTTCACGGGCGGCCCCGTAAGCGGCCTCATAGCCGGTATCATTGCGGGCGTGCACAGGTATTTCGCGGGCTCGACCGCCACGCAGACGGCAAGGCTCGTGACTTACGCCTGCATAATCGCCACGGTCTGCATAGGCTTTATCTGCGGCCTGCTCTCAAGGAAGTATCACGACAGGCTCATCAAGCCCCATATCGCCTTCCTGATAGGCGTCGTAATGGAGGTGTTCCATCTCTCGCTCGTGCTGCTCATAGTCAAGCCCTTCTCCGCCGCGCTCGATATCGTAAAGACCATCGCCCTGCCGTTCATACTGGTCAACTCCGTGGGCTTCACGCTCATGATAACCATGATAGACTATATCGAAAAGCAGCGCGTCATGACGCTCGAGCGCTCGCGGCTCAAGACGGAGCTGGAGGTCGCGAATCAGATACAGCGCTCGCTGCTGCCGCCGATAACGGACACCTACCCCGGCCGTCCGGAGCTCGACGTCGCGGCGTCCATGCGCCCCGCGAAGGAGGTCGGCGGCGATTTTTACGACGTCTTCTTCGTGGATAAGGATCGGCTCGCATTCGTGATAGCGGACGTTTCGGGCAAAGGCATACCCGCCGCGCTCTTCATGGCCAATTCGAAGACCACCATTCAGAACTGCGTGCGCGATATCCCCTCGCTTTCGGACGCGGTTTCCACCGCCAACGAGAGCCTCTGCCGCAACAATACCGCCGAGATGTTCGTCACGGCATGGATAGGCGTGCTCGATCTGCCCAAGGGCGAGCTCTCCTTCGTCTGCGCCGGGCACAACCCGCCCGTGCTTATATCGGAGGGCAGGCCCGAATTCATTAAGCTCAGGAGCGGCTTCGTGCTGGCCGGCATGGACGGCATGAAATACCGCGAGCACACCGTCGGGCTCAAAAAGGGCGACCGCCTGTTCCTCTATACCGACGGAGTGACCGAGGCCGAAAACGGCGCTCACGAGCTCTTCGGCGAGGAGAGGCTCATCTCCTGCCTTGAAGGCGCCTCCGGCAAGACCTCGAACGAGATAATAGAGAGCGTGAAGGCCGCCATTGAAGCGCACGCCGCGGGCTTCGACCAGTCCGACGACATCACTATGCTCTGCATAAGCTGCACGGGCCCGGGCGAAGAGGCGTAAGCCGTCCCGTTGGGTGCACCCCCCCTTTTATCCGGTGCAGATAAGGGACATATACCACTGCTCCTTTTTCTATCGCTTGGCTCCCCTGTGCAAGGGGAGCTGTCGAGGCTTTGCCGAGACTGAGGGGTTGTTAAACCAGGGATTGAACACATTGCGTCGGAAGAGCGCACTTACTTACCACCATGCGTCGGCGGAACGTGCGCTTACAAACAAAAACCTCCCGAGAAGGAA
>CAMZFO010000067.1 GCA_947306125.1 uncultured Clostridia bacterium
GCACCTCCGCGGCGGGGGTGTCCTCGGCGGGCGCGGGCGCGTCGGCGGCCTCCGCGGGAGCGGGCTCCGTCAAGGGGCGGGCGTCCGCAACGGTCTCGCCGGTTATATTGTCCTCCGGGACTATCTCGATAGTCTCAAAGGGATCGTAATCGGGTATGCTCTCCTCGGGCGGGTAATTCGGCTCCGGGCGGGAAACGATGGGATCCTTGAGCTTCCTGCGCGAAGGAGCGCTGGGCGGGAGCTTGCCGGACTTGGGCAGTATGTCGAGCGTCTGCCCGGCCTTCGCGCCGCCCTGCGCGTTCTCCAAAATGGAATCGAGAGTGGCTTCCTCCACCTTCATGCGGCTGCGGCCGCGCTTTTTGGCGGCAAGCCCCTCGGAAAGGCTCTCCGCGCCTTCGGCTATCCTGAGCCCCTCGCCGGTATTGCCTGGCGAGCTCTCGCCGACTCTTATATCCCCGGGACGGCGCCTTTCGCGCACGGAGGGAACGTATTCCTCCTCGCTCTGCTCATAGCGCTTCGCCTTGCGGCGGTCGGCTATCGCGTCGGCCTTTGCGACTATCCTCCTGCCCGCGGAGCGGATGGAGAGGCTGGTCGCAAGCATTATGAGTATCAGCGCGAGCGCCGCGAAAACGACTATCGCGCCGGGAGCGGAGATGAGCTTTGAAAGCCCGTAGGCGGGGATGGAGGAGACCCAGCCGCCGCCCCTGTGTATCACGCCCATGTCGAAGCCGCGGGCGATATAGTCCTTAAAAGTGCTGTCCGCCACGGGGAAGGAGGCGACGTGGATAATGCAGTCGGCGCAGAGTATCGCGCCCGCGATGAGCGCGATGAAGCCCTTGCCTATCTGCCTGCGCGGCATGGCGATGAGCAGTATGCCGAGCACAACGAGCACCACGGGCACGGCGTATTGTATGACGCCGAACAGGCCGAACATGAATTCGACCACCTTTTCGAATATGGCGCTGGTGTGGGCGTAGGTGAGTATTCCGATGACTATGCCGAGCGCGATGAATATGACGCCCGCTATCTCGTCAAGATGCTCCGGGCGGGAGCGCCTTGACCGCCTGTATGCGGCGGCCTCCGCCGCGCTCTTTGAAGGGGATCGCTTTGCGGAGCTGCCGGATGCAGACCGCGCCGCGGGTTTGGCCGCGGGCTTGGCGGCGGAGGAGGAGCGCTTCCGAGGCATGCTCACCTCGAGCTCCCTTGTTTTTTTAGTCGTATTGCTTTTCTTTTTAGTCTGCGGCATCTGTGCTGTCCTCCGGAGCGGGGGTCTCGGTGGGTTCGGGAGCGGCGTTGGGATCGACGGGATCGTCTATGCTGATAAGCTCCCTTGCTATATCGAATTTCAAATACTTGTATTCATCGTCGGTGGGTATCTCGAGCATGACGAGCACCAGAAGCTCGTCCTCCTCGGGAACGTCGGTGCGGAAGCCGACGAACCACGATATCTCGCGGGTCTTGTCGGAGCCTATCTCGGCGGTTCCCGTCTTGCCTGCGGCAACGACGCCCCTCGCCTGCAGGCGGCGGCCGGTGCCCCAGTAATCGTGGCTCATTATGTTCTTCATCATGGGCAGCAGGGTATCTATGGTGGATTCCTCTATAGCGCCTTCGATCCACGTGGAGCCCTCGAATTCCTTCACGCGCTTATATTCGAGCCCCTCGGTCTGATAGAGGGCGGAGGCGAGGCGCGGCACGGGTATGTTCCCGCCGTTGCGGAAGGCGCAGTACATGGAGGCGAGCTGTATGGGGGATACCGTCACCTGGCCCTGACCGTAGCCGGTCTCGGCAATGCTTCGCAGATTCCAGAGCTCCTCGCTGTCGGCGCGCACCTTCAGGGTGGATTTTCCGACGGAGAGCTCGAAGGGGAAGCTCTGCTCCATGCCTATACTGCGAAGATACCCGAGGAACATCTCCTCGCCCATCATCAGCGCGAGATTGGCGAAATAGATGTTGTCCGAGTGCAGCAGGCAGTTCGCCATGTTCATGGGCTCCGTGCGGCGCTTGAGCTCCGTACGCTTTATGGGCGGCCATATCCAGCGGCCGTAATTGGTGGGGGTCCAGTAATCCTTCTCTATCTTGCCCGTGAATACGTAATCCGGCGTTACGACGCCGTTTTCAAGCGCGCAGGAGGCCGTGAACACCTTTATGGCGGATCCCGGAGGATACAGGCCAAGCGTCGTGCGGTTCTGCAGGGGCTTGTTCTCCTGATGATAAATGCGGTCGTAATACTCGGTGTCGGCGGAGATGGCGAGCTTGTTGAGATCGTATTCGGGGTAGGAGAGCATGGTCTTTATCTCGCCCGTCTTGGGGTTCATTGCGATCACCGCTGCGGCGGTATCCTCGCCCCAGAGCACGAGGTCTGTCACCTGCTCGGCCCTCTCCTGCATATCGAGGTCGATGGTCAGATGCACGTCGAGGCCGTGCTCGACGGGCTTGCGGTAGACGGTGGAAACGTAATCGCCGTTCTCGTCGCGTATGGTCACGTTGAGGCCGTCCTTGCCGCGGAGCACGGATTCGTATGCCTTTTCGATGCCCGACCTGCCGACAATGGAGTGCGTGTCGTAAAGGCCGTCGGTCTCGGAGCGCCCCTCGTTTAGGGAGGGTATCTCCTCCTCGGAAACGTAGCCGACGTAGCCTATCGTGTGCGCCATCAGCTCGCCGCGGGGGTATACGCGGTCAGAGCCGTATTTTTCCAAGACTACTGCGCCCTCGAGGTTATCCACGGCCTCCTTGAGGTCGGGAGTGAAATCGTGCTCGTTGAGCTGAGTCAGCAGCACGCGCTCGTATTTTGCCTCGTTGAGCTGCTTTTCGACCTCCTCCGCGTCCAGCGAGAGCATCTCCGCGGCCTTTTCGGCAAACGCCGCCTTGTCCTCGATATCCGCTACTACCGCGAGCACCGCGTCGGTCGATACGGTCTCGGCAAGCAGCTCGCCGGAGGCCAATATGTCGCCGCGCTTTGCCGCGACCTTGCTTATGCGCACCGTGCTGCCCCAGGTCATGCCGGGGAATATGAGCGAGGGATCCCAGTCGACGAGCCAGTTTTCGCCCTCGGGTATGAGGGTCATCTCGTATTCGTTCTTAAGGTCGCCCGCGATGCGGGTGTGATAGGTGGCGCTGTATTTGATGGTGGTCGAGTCGGAGGAGCGGTTCGTGTCAAGGCGCTCGTAATCCACCGAGGAGACGCCGAGGCCCTCCCAGATGGCGCTGTACTTCGCGGTAAAATCCTCGAGGCTTATGAATTTGGTGGGGACGGGGGTCTCCGTCGGCACGGGAGTTTCGGGCGCGGGAGTCGCGTTCTTTTTCGTTTGCGGAACGGCGAGCGGAGTGGGGGTGGGCATGGTGGTGCTCTTCTTCGTGAGGCAGGCGAAGGCCGCGTCGAAATCGCTCGCGGCTATGGCGTCCATGAACCTTTCGAAATTGGAGATATCGTTCCTGATGGGATCTATTTTTGCGCAGCCCATGACGCCCGGAAGCATCGCCGCAAGGAGCGCAAAGCAAATAACAGACTTAAAAAACCGTTTCATGTATCTCTCACGGCCCGTTCCCCGAGCCGTCCTTTCCTTACTTGTTCTTTCCGCCCGATACGCCCCGAAAACGGGCGAAAAAGGAGCGGATCCATACTTTTACCGCATTTTATACCTTTTATATTATAACATCAAGAACAGGGCGTGTAAAGATGATATGCAAAAATAATAAAAAACCACGGAGCAGATCGCCCCGTGTTAACCGATACGATCGTTTGCGCGGCAGTAAAGAAAAAAACCACGGAGCAGATCGCCCCGTGGTTCAAAAAACCGTTATTATTTTTTAATGCCGAACGCCTTCTGCTCCTTCAGCACGACGTCGTGCGCGCCGCCCTCTACTATCGAAGTCGGAGAAACGAGAGTCAGCCTTGCGGTCTCCCTGAGCTCGCGTATCGTGAGCGCGCCGCAGTTGCACATGGTCGAGCGCACCTTGGCAAGCGTCACCATTACGTTATCGTGCAGGGGGCCGGCATAGGGCACGTAGGAATCGACGCCCTCCTCGAACGAGAGCTTGGAGCCTCCGCCCATGTCGTAGCGCTGCCAGTTGCGGGCCCTCGAGGAGCCCTCGCCCCAGTACTCCTTCATGTAGGAGCCGTTGACCATGACCTTGTTGGTGGGGGATTCGTCGAACCTGGCGAAATACCTGCCCAGCATGCAGAAATCCGCGCCCATTGCAAGCGCCAGCGTGATGTGGTAATCCATGACTATGCCGCCGTCCGCGCAGATGGGGATATAGACGCCGGTCTTCTCGAAATACTCGTCGCGCGCCTTTGCGACCTCCATCACCGCCGTCGCCTGACCGCGGCCGATGCCCTTCGTCTCACGGGTGATGCAGATGGAGCCGCCGCCTATGCCGACCTTAACGAAGTCCGCGCCCGCCTCGGCGAGGAAGAGGAAGCCCTCGCGGTCGACGACGTTGCCCGCGCCGCACTTGACGGTATCGCCGTACTTTTCGCGTATGAAGGCGAGCGTCTTGGCCTGCCATGCGGTGTAGCCCTCGGAGGAGTCGATGCAGAGCACGTCCGCGCCCGCCTCAACGAGAGCGGGAACGCGCGTCTCGTAATCGCGGGAGTTGATGCCCGCGCCGACCACGTAGCGCTTGTTGTGGTCCAAAAGCTCCATGGGGTTCTCCTTATGCACGTCGTAGTCCTTGCGGAACACGAAGGCGACCATGTTGCCGTTTTTGTCGATAATGGGCAGAGAATTGAGCTTGTGATCCCAGATTATGTCGTTGGCTTCCTTTAAGGATACGCCCTCCTGAGCGGTAACGAGGCGCTCTATGGGGGTCATGAAATTCTTGACCTTTTCATCGGGGGATATGCGGGAGATGCGGTAATCGCGGCTGGTAACGACGCCCAGCAGCTTGCCCGTGGAGGAGCCGTCGTGCGTGACGGCGACGGTCGAATGACCCGTCTTCTCCTTGAGAGCGACGAGATCCGAGACGGTCTGCTCGGGAGTCACGCAGGAATCGCTGACGGAAAAGCCCGCCTTATAAGCCTTTACCCTGCGCACCATATCCGCCTGCTTTTCGATGGGCTGGGAGCCGTAAATGAACGAAACGCCGCCCTCGCGTGCGAGCGCCACCGCGAGCGTGTCGTTGGAGACGGACTGCATTATGGCGGAAACGAGGGGGATATTGAGGGTTATGGGAGCTTCCTCGCCCTTTCTGAACTTCACGAGCGGAGTATCAAGGCAGGTATTCTGCGGGGTGCATTCCTCGGACGTGTAATTGGGAATGAGCAGGTATTCTCCGAAGGTATGGGAGGGTTCGTCATAGATGAACGGCATTTCACTTGGCTCCTTTCAGATCATATTTTGCGCCTTACGACGGTGTGTGCGATCACTCCGTCAACGTAGTATTGACGGGAATACATTACGGGCGAGCCTTCGAAATCGTAATCGACCTCGTCCATGTAAAGAAGGGGGGTGCCTTCCGCGACTCCGAGGCGCTTTGCGACGGAGCTCGAAGCGGCGGCGGGCCTTATCTCGGTCAGATCGAGATAGGCGTCGATATTGCAGTGCTCCTTGAGGAAGAAGAATATGGGCTTCTCAAGCTCGGAGCTTTCAAAATCGGGATCGAGTATGAGGCGGCGGGGGATATAATCCTCGCAGTAGATCACGGGCTTGCCGTCGGAGGTGACTATCCTCGAAACGAAAAGCATCTCCTCCGTCTTGCCTATGCCGAGCTTCGCGGCAGCCCTCGTGGAGAGCACTGCGCCGACCTTAACGAGCTTTTCCTCGGCGGCGTGACCCGACCTGCGAACCATCTCCATGAATTCTATCTCGAGGTCCATGCGGACGGGAACGGAGAGCACGTGCCTGTTAATAAGGGTGCCGACGCCCTGCCTGCGGCTGATAAAGCCCTCGCGCTCGAGCTCGGCAAGCGAATCGCGAAGCTGAGTGCGGCTGATGTTCAGCGCCTCCGCGAGCATCGATTCCCTCGGCAGCCGGTCGCAGTCGCGGTAGCAGCCGTTTCGCATCTCGTATAAAAGCAGCTCCTGGATGGAGGAAGCGCTGTGAACGATGTTCCCGGCCTGATCGGTTCCGTCCTGCTTTCCCATTTGGACCTCCTCGTAATTGGTAATACCTTTTAAAATCATACCATTGATCGGAGGAAAAGTAAAGGGACGAACAACATATATTTTTTCGGCGCCGCTTGAAAAATCGGAGATCAGCCCATGAGTACCGCAAGCCGCGCGAAGTCTTCGGGCGAGAGCTCCTCCGCCCTCGCGCCGGGGCCTATTCCGGCCGCGCCGAGCAGCTCCGCGGCTCCGCTTTTCGTTAAGCCCAGAGCGCAGAGATTGTTCACAAGGGTCTTCCTGCGCATCGCAAAGGCCGCCTTAACGAGCCTCGGCATGGCGGCGGGGAGCTCGTTTTCACTGCGGTCGAATCTCAGCACGGCCGAGCTCACATCGGGCTGCGGCCAGTAGGAGGCGGGGGAGAGCTCGAGTATCGGGGTCACGTCGAAAAGCCATTGCGCGAGCACCGTCAGAGGCACGTAATTCTTGTCGTGCGGGCCGGCAAGGAACCTTTCGGCGGCCTCCTTCTGCATCATGAGCGTCATGCGGCGAACGGGCAGCTCCGAAAGCACGAGGCGCATGCAGATGGGGCTCGTGACGTAATACGGGAGATTCGCCGCGACCGACACCCCCTCCGAAAAGCCCGGGAGAGCAGCGAGCTCGGCGTCCCGGACCTTCAGAAAATCGGCGTTGAGGATATGCACGCGCTCCGGCAGTCTGCCGCGCAGTATCTGCGCGAGGGCTTTGTCGAGCTCCACGGCGGCAAGCGGCAGCCCCGTTTCGGCAAGAGGGAAGGTGAGCGCGCCGAGCCCCGGCCCTATCTCGAGAAGGGCGAGCCCCGGCTCGGCGGCGGTACGCACGATAAGCTCTGTCGCGGAGTCGTCCACAAGGAAATTCTGGCCCAAAGCCTTGTTGGGAGTGAGGCCGTATTCGGTTATCAGGTCGCGGGGATGGTTCATTTTATTCCCTCATCAGTTGATATAGAGTCCCTTGGGCAAATGGTTTTTCATGGTCCCCTCCACGGCCTTGCCGAGGCCGACGGGGTAGCTCCCGCGCCCGGCTCTGACGCAAACCGCCGACCAGCCGCGCCAATCCTCCGGGCAGGGGACTGCGCCTCCCGCAAGGAAAGCGGCGAGCAGGGGATCGTCCGGCTCGAATTCGAGACGGCGCAGGAAGCGCTGCCCGAGCTCCGCCATGCAGTAGGTGTGCGAGGGCTCGAAGCGCCCCTTCTTGAGCAGGCCGAGCTCCACTCCGCAGGCGACCGGATGCAGCGAGAGCACCGCCTCCGGCATTTCGCGCGGGATGAGGCGAATGGAGTCGTTCTTAACGAAGAGCGAGCCCTCCGGCAGAGAGTTTTCCTGAGTCGAAAGCAGGAGATCGGATAAAAGCGCAAGCTGTTTTTTATCTGTGTTTTCCTTGATGCGGGCGTATTTCCGGCCCCTGTCGGGCGCTCCGCTCCGCCTCAGTCTGCATACGAAATGCCCCTCGCCGCAGCTCGTGTGCGGATAGAGCCTCTCCATATGCTCGACGGTAAGATCGCCGCGCTTATTAAGGATATCCTCTATCACGCCCTCGTTTTCATCGCGTGAGAAGGTGCAGGTGGAGTAGATGATCGAGCCGCCCGGGGCGACGCATTCCGCCGCGCTTGCGAGTATCAGCTTCTGCCTCTCGGCGCAGGCCGAAACGTGCTCCGGAGACCATTCGGCTATCGCGCCCTCGTCCTTGCGGAACATACCCTCGCCGGAGCAGGGGGCGTCCACGGCGACTATATCGAAAAACTCGGGCAGCCGCGCGGCGATATTGTCGGGCCTCTCGCATATCACGGCGGAGTTGGTCAAGCCCAGCCGCTCGACGTTCTGCGCGAGCAGCTTCGCCCGCCTGGGCACTATCTCGTTGGCTATCATGACGCCGCGGCCCCGCATCCTCGCCGCTATGCCGCCGGTCTTCCCGCCGGGAGCGGCGCACATATCAAGCACCTTGAGCCCGCTGCCGTTGGCCTGCGACGCGGCTGCCGCGCTCATCGCGCTGGGCTCCTGCATGTAAAAAAGCCCCGCCGCGTGGAAGGGGTGGCGGCCCACGTTCTGAGCTCCGCGCACGATGAAGCCCTCCGGCATAATGGGCGTTTGCTCAAGCTCCCAGGGGCATATCCCGGCAAATTCCTCCGGGCTTATTTTGAGCGTATTGACACGAAGCCCCCGCACGGGGGGCTTCTCGTATGAGGCTATGAAATCGGGGTAAGCGTCCCCGAGCTCGCGCCGCATCCGCTCGGTGAATTTTTCGGGCAGAGCGGCCATCACATGATACCGAACGCGATGCGCATTATTATGAGCGCGTCGGTGGAGTTGTAAAGCCCGTCGGCGTTCATGTCGCCCACCTCAAGATGCAGCTCGGAGGCGGATATCTGACCGACGGTGTAGCGGAGCATCATGAGCGCGTCGGTGGTGTTGACGAGCCCGTCGCCGTTCACGTCGCCCATCTGGAGAGAGGGGGCGCCGCCGCTGAAGAGCGCTTCCATCACGATGGGGCCCTGACCGAAGAGGCAGGGGATATGCTCGTCGGTGGATATGAGCTGGCCCGAAACGTACCAACCGAGGAACTCCTCGCCCTCGGCGGCCTCGGAGGAGCCGTGTATGACGGGCTCGCCGAGCTCGTTCGTGAAGCACTTGGTGCCTATATAGCCGTTGCCCACGGCCTTTATCACGTAGCTAACGCCGCCGTTCATGACGGAAACGTCAAGCTGTGTCAGCAGATTTCCGAAGCTGAAGAAGCGCGAAAGGCTGGTGAGCGAGGAGATATCAAGCTCCGTCAGGCGGTTGACCTTTATATTGAGCTCGGTCAGGAGCGGGCAGTTCGAAACGTCTATCGACTCAATGGAGTTGTTCGTGCAGCGCAGGGTGACGAGCATGGGGCAGCCGGTGACGTCGAGCTCCGAGATATTGTTGAAGGAGCAGTCGAGGCTGCGGAGCTTGTGGTTGTTGGAAAGGTCGAGCGAGGAGACGCTGTTCTGCTTGAACCAGAGCAGGTCGAGCTCGGGATTGGTGGTGACGTCTATCTCGGAGACCCTGTCGCCGGTCAGGACGAGCCTCGTTAAAGCGCTGCAGCCGGTCACGTCGATACCGGTGATATAGCAGTCGGTGGCGGAAACGGAATTCAGCGCTGTGCAGCCCGCAAGATCGAGCGTGCCGGATACGTTCCAGCCGAGGCTCGAGAAGGATATGGAAAGGAGCCTTCCGCCGCTCGTCCATTCGCAGCAGGTCCAGGTGGAAGGATCGTTCTCGTCAAACGTGTCGCCGATTATGGCGCGCCCGTTCGAGACGCCCGCTCCGCCCTGCAGCAGGAAAAAGGCGCGAAGCTTCTCAACGTCGTGGGTATTATAATCGCTCGTGTTCACGGCGAGAGCAGGGAAAGAGGCCGAGATCAAAAGCAGCGCGCACGCGAGCGCCGCGATCACACGGGTGAGTTTTCTCATTTTTGTTCCTCCGTTAGGTTATTTACTTAATTATTATAAAGGAAACGGGGTGCAAGGTCAACATCAAAATGCGCCGGAAAAGGAAAAAGCCGTCTGCCGCGCCGCGCGGGATCACAGGATCGCGCCCGGATGCTTTTCTGGCGCTTCAAGGATCATCTTACGGATATAAAACAAGATCCGGGAGCGGTTGCGGTGCTCCCGGATCTTCTGCAGGCGGAAGGTGATGCCTTTAAAATAATGTCGGCATGGTTTTCGGCTCGTTCATCATGCTATTGATCCCGCTCCGTTACGGGGAGGGAGTTATTTTACGAACGCGGTCATTTCATCAAACGGGTACGCAGTTTCGGTGGTGTATGTCATTCTCGTTTTTGCCGTAAAATAGCAGACGACCGTTCCAAAATAGGTGCAGGCGCTGAAATCGTATTTTTCGGACAGTACGCGACCGTCGGGCAGAACGTAGAATTCGGCGGTACGGTCGTCCTCCGAAGGGTCTGCATCGGGCTTGCTGCAGACGCTCACCTTCAGCGCGCCGTCGGGAGATACCGGCTCCGAAATATCGGCGCAGGAGCAGACAGCGGAGAGGCAGTGTGCGGGATCCTCGCCGAAGAGCAGAATGAAGCTTCTGAACTGCTCATAATCATCGAGCGTTTTTTTGATTCCGTTGTATTCGAGCTCGATCACAGCGTGCTCATACAAATCGGAAATGGCCGCCTCGTTGTCTCCCTGGAAGGACTGATGCCGGAAGAGACCGAACAGATCGTTGTTTACGGTTTTTTCACCGTGGAGATAATGCACCGCCAGCGAAGCCAGCTTAAAGAACCACTCCGGCTGAACGGGCTCGACGCTGATATCCGTGATGCGGCTGCCGTCCGTAAGGACTTCATCCAATTCGCCTTCAAAATGGAGAACGTGAAGGTCTTCGCTGATCATGAACGTGTCAATGACGCCGCTTTCGTTTGCGACGCGGATGACGAGGCGCGTTCTCAGCGGACCGCCCTTGTGCTCATAGGGCACGTATTGCTTCTGAACGACGTTCTTCAGCACGAAGGCGTGATCGTATTCGTCGGTGATATTCCTGCCGTTGATGAGCTCGGGCGGATTGTAGTTCGAGGAGTTGAATATTTTGAAGGAGATGGCGCTGCCGTTGAAGAAGTAGTCCTTTTCCTTCGCTTCATCATACTCGGGAAGAGGTTTGGTCCCAAATGAATAAATACGCGATTCGACGGTGTAATCGTAGCCCGAATCGAAGAATCTCGTCCACACCTCGCCGTCCGAAGGCTTCTCGGAGTCGTATTGAGCCTTCAATACGGGAATGGCTTCAAACAGCGCGTTCAGGCTGCCGTCCTCGTTTTCAAACTCCTGAAGATCGTAGCTCGAAAGATCGACGTTGTTGCGGTCAAGATCGTAGGATCCTGCCGCATCCCCGTCTGATCCGGAAGGAGCTGCCTGCGCAGGATCGGATTCGGCGGGTTTTGGATCGGCCGATTCGGTGGGAGAGGTCGTTTGCGGATCCGACCTTCCTTTAGCTGAGCAGCCGAAAAGAGAAAGCAGCATTGCCGCGGCCAGGATCAACGCCGATAGGACTCTCAATGGTTTCTTCATATTCTGCAACTCCTTTTTTATTTAGTATACTACACTGTCATACTGCTGTCAAACGTTTTTACACAAACTTAAGTTTTACGGTTTCTTGCTTTGACGAGGATCTTACAGAAAACAATTCGGACGCATTCACGCTGAGATAAGGAACATGATAACGCCGGTTTGTGCGCGGCTTTGCGTAAAAAAAGCGCGAGGGTCTTTTCCGTTATTTCGGACCGTTCCGTACGCAAATGAAAATAAAGCCCGCGGAGCCGCGGGCTTTGATGTCAACATCATATTGGGATGATTGCGATTCGATTGGTTGTGTTTTACTCCGCTACGTAGGGCAGAAGAGCGACCTGACGGGCGGTCTTGATGGCCTTCGCAAGGGCCCTCTGATGCTCGGCGCAAACGCCGCTCATACGACGGGGCATGATCTTGCCGCGC
>CAMZFO010000068.1 GCA_947306125.1 uncultured Clostridia bacterium
TATAATATAACCAAAAAGATAGAGTGAAATAAATTTCAGCCTTTGCGACACATCAAGGAGGCGATTATCTTGAAATCAAAGAAAAAGTTTGCTTTAATAATCCTTGCCGGAATGATCCTTGCGGCTTTCTGCGGCTGTCAGCGCCCCGAAGTCCGTCCCGGGGATACTTCGTCGGAAGCTCCCGCGCAGGCGCCGACGGAAGCGCCGGTTTCCACGGACGCACCCACGGCGGAACCGGCCCTTGAGCCGGCAGAGGATCATCCGCTGCCCGAAGATCCGGACGAGGCAGGCGACTGTGTAAAGGATGCGGAGGTGCTTTTCCATATGCCCTTCGAGGTGCTGACGGAGATTCCCTCCGGAGCTGATGACGACCGTGCCGGATTCAAGGAGATCGACGACGTCTACAATGACGTTGAGCTTGGTCCTCAGTCATTTGCGGTCGTGGACGGCAAGGTCTATCTTCTCGATACGCTCAAGAATCGCATTGTCATTTCCGACAACGGCAGGATCAGCACTATTCCCACTTCAAACTATCCGGAAAGGATGTGCGTCATTGGCGGCGTGATCTACACTTCGTTGAGGTATACCGGGGGCAGGATCCCTATGGAGATCATACCGTATGATATGGAGGGAAACGAGCTCGAAAGGATCGCTCTTCCGGAAGATATTGCCGTATATCGTTTAACGGAGTATGAGGGGAAAATTGCCGTGCTTGCATACGGCGGCAGCCTTTACGCTCTTGAAGACGGAAACTGGGCAGAGAAGGAGAAGGGTATACTCAGCCGGATAGAAAACGGCACGTATTCGTTTGAGGTAAACGGCGGGGAGACAGCCATACGGTTTGAAGGCTCCCGCCCGCAAACGCCCACAGAAGCAATATGGACGGACTCTCTGGTCTATCTGGCGGTCATGGGCACAGAGTCGGGTGATAATTCGGGCAGATTCGATTACTGCTATCAGGTATATGATTTCGATGGGAACCTTGTGGGTTCCACATACGCCGACCCCAGATCAGCGCTTTTCTATCCGGGAAATCCGATGTTTATAGGCGATGACGACACGCTTTACGTTATGTGCTGGATGCAGGATGGTGTTTATATCACCAAGCCCAATCTGCGCATGGAGTACGTTCCGCACCTTGACGAGACGATCGAAACAAATAACGGTTAACGGGGCGGAGTTCGACTGCGAAAAAGCTCCTTCACGGCAGGGATCGCCCCTGCCGTTTTTATTTGCGGCGGCAGGGATCGCGGCTTTCAACTCTTTCAACTCAGGATGAGCCGCCGCGATATTTCTGCTTTTCTTTTTGCCGAATGTGTGGTATGATAATATCGGTTTAGTTTAACAATGAGGAGAATTTCCGCTATGAATAAAAGGATCCTGACCATTGCCGCGTGCATTGCGCTGCTTACTGTATTGGCAGTGCTTTGCTTCGGAGGCTGCGGGGGCGGTCTTTCGGGCTGCGCCGGCTGCCTTCCTCCGGGCGGCGAAAACGTCGTGGATATCGGCGGGGCGACGAGCCCCGATACCGTGACCGAAGCCGCGCCCGGGGAGAACACCGCTTCTCCGACCGGGACGGACGCCGCTTTGCCGACCGATACCTCCGAGCCCACGCTGGAGCCGAGCAAGGGCGTTACCGCCGGCGAGCGCGATATGGCGTTCGTCAGGGCCAATTCCACCGGCACCTACGGCGTCGCTTCCGACGGCTCCGTCCGTTTCATGGGCAGGAGCACCTCCGGGCAGCATCTCGTCTATGACTGGAGGGATACGGTGGATCTTGCCGTGAACGATACGACCGCCGCCGCCGCGCATAAGGACGGCACGGTCACTGTCGCAGGCAAGCTGCAGAAGACGTTCGCCGCTTCAAAGAAATGGGCGGATATCCGCGCGCTCGCGATGGGAGACAAGCATCTTGCGGGCCTTGAGGCGGGCGGCACTGTCGTCGCCTGCGGCAATAACGAGAATGGCTGCTGTGACGTTTCCGGCTGGATCGGCGTCAAAAAGATCGCCGCGGGAGCGGGCTTCACCGCCGCTCTCACGGAGCAGGGCGTCGTCACCACGTTGGGCGGCCCGTTCGACAGCGCCGTCAACGCAAAGCCCGTTTCGGACATTGCCGCCGCGGGCGAGCATCTTGTGGTGCTCTATTCCGACGGCACCGTGATGGATCACCCCTCCGGCGTCGCCGCTCCGAAGACTTACGACTGGTCCGGCATTATAAAGATCTACGCCGCGCCGGGCGCCGCCTTCGGCATCGACGCATTCGGCAATCTCTTCACCGATTCAAGGCTCTTTAACAAGCAGGTCAAGGACGCTTACTGCGTCGCCGCCTCCGAAAAGCACGCCGTCGTGCTCCATGGCAGCGGCAAGTGCGAAAGCTTCGGCGAAAACGGCGATCTGCAGGGCGGCGTCGGCAACTGGCGCCTGCTCCCCTACGTTTCGGACGAGGGCTGGCTCTTCGGCCTCAATTCCGGCATGAAGATCGACGGCAGCGAGGTCGCGACCGGCAAGCAGGTCGTCTGGACCGAGCCCGCCACAGGCGACAGGAAGCGCGCCACCTGCGTGCTCCTGGGCGACGTCAACGGCGACGGCAAGATCGGCGATCCCGACGTGGACGCCGTCAATAAGCATATTTCCGGCGAGCTCAAGCTGACCGACGCTTACGGAAGGGCGGCCAACGCCATCTGCGACAGCTCCAAGCCCAATTCGGTCGACATTTACGATCTCGAGCTCATCACCGCCGAGGCCGCGGGCAAGCACGCGATAGATCAGTACGTCAAGTCCGATCCCTATTCCGGCCTTCTTGCCGACGCCAAGCGCAGGAATCCCGACGCGGTGGGCTATATTACCATAAAGGGCACCAACATTTCCTATCCCATAATGTACGACAGGGAATGGTTCTATAACGATCACGATATCAACAGGCAGGAGACCGTCCGAGGGAGCATCTACTTCTATTGGTCCAAGGCGAACAAGAATATAGTCATCACGGGCCATAATTCCCGCGTGAGCGGCACTATGTTCCATCAGCTCCACGACGTGCAGAACAGCGCCTCGAAGCTCAAGGACTATAAGAACCGCCTCTGGCAGATCAATACCTACGGCTCCACGGGTTATTGGGAGGTCTGGGCGATGTACGAGGAGCCCGGCTTCAAGGATGCTTCGAAGTCCTCTCTCTACTATAACACCTGCTGGCCCAATACCTTCAACGCATTGAACGATCAGCAGAAGCAGGATTGGATCAACTACCAGCTCAAGAAGAACGAGCTGAAGTATAACGTAAAGGTCACTACCGACGACAGGTTCATGACCATCGTCACCTGCGGCGACGATCACGCCGCCTCGCAGAAGGGCGCAAGGCTGTACTTCTTCTTAAGATACGTCGGGCATGATTGATGCGCTATGATAACCAATGATTTTGCCGTCGGACAGCGCGTGATAATGCGCAAGCCGCATGCCTGCGGCGCAAACGAATGGGAGATCACGAGGACCGGCGCGGACGTGAAGATAAAATGCGTCCGCTGCGGCAGGACCGTGATGCTCGACAGGGGCGACTTCATGAGGGCCGCCCGCAAACTAATGGAGGCTGAAAATGAAAAACAGGAATCTTAACGCCACAAGGCAGGTCTGTGAAAAGCTGCACGAAAAGGACAAGGGCTTCAAGTCGGCTTCGAATATAGATTTTCTCATATTCATCGGGGGGCTGCTCGTAGCCCTGTTCGCCGTTCGCGCCTTCCTGTTCGAGCCGGTCAGGGTGGACGGCGAATCCATGCTCAACACCCTCTATGACGGCGAGCGCTGCGTGGTCGAAAAGGTCAGCTATTGGTTCGCAAAGCCCAAGGCGGGGGATATCGTCATAGTCCATTTCCCCGACCGCGGGAGCGAGAGCTTTGTAAAGCGCGTCGTTGCGACCGAGGGGCAGACCATCGAGCTCGAGCGCGAGGTCGTCACCGATCCCAAGACCAACGCGGAGAGCTTCCATAATTATATCCTCGTCGACGGAGTCAGGCTCGACGAGTCCGAGTATGAGGCGACAATGCTTCTGGATCAGCCCGCATATTCCCCGTGGAGCATCAGCTACGTTTCCTCCGGCAGCACGTACGTCGTGCCGGAGGGCTGCGTGTTCGTAATGGGAGATCACAGGACCAATTCGCACGACAGCCGCGCGGTCGGCCCCATCCCTCTTGACGACGTCGTGGGCAGGGTGCACGGCGTGCTCTTCCCGCTCTCCAATATGCGAAAGGTGCGTTGAGCATGATCGAATACAGGGTCAGATCAACGAGGACGAGAGCAGGGTCCGCGGCCAGGAGGGCGGCGGATATCATCGCCGTTCTGCTCATCTGTCTGCTGCTCGTCTTTTTGCTCTTCAAATTCGCTCTCGTCCCCTCGGTCGTTAAGGCCACTCACGTTAGCGATATAAGCGAGGGCGAGCTCGTGCTCGTCGACCGCGTCTCCCGCTTCATCTCGGATTATTCCGTCGGGGATATCGTCTGCGCCGATCTCGGGGAGGGAGCCTCGTTCTACCGCGTAGCCGCGGCGGGCGGCTCCGTTTATCAGGTCAGGAACAGCAAGGCGTATCTGGACGGCGCGCTGATAGACGAAAGCGCCTATTCCGAGGGCTGGAAGGGCGTCGAATTCGGCGTCACCGTGCCCGAATACAGCCTGCTCCTGCTGCCAGACGGCAGGGAAGGGATCAATGACCTCGGCGCGTACATAATCGAGTATAACTCCGTTTACGGGGAGGTCAGGTTCCGCGTTTCGCCTCTTTCGAGGCTTGCGATATTCAGTTGATACAACCGGCTCGCGCCGATAATACGGCGCCCTCGGGCGCTGCGAATAATTAAGGGGCATGATATGCTTAACATTCTTTCTCTACTCTATATCCTTGCATTCGCTTTTTCGGGCTTTGCCGTTTCAAGGCTCATATTCCCGGGCGACCGCTTCGTAAAGCAGCTCCTCTTCGGGCTCACGGCGGGGCTCGTGATGCTCCTCTGGCTGCCCGTGCTGCTTGCTTTCCTGATCGATTTTACCCTTCTTGCGCAGCTTATAGCGCTTGTGCTGGCGCTCGCCGCCGGCATATTCTGCCTGATACGCGGCAAGGGGAGGGCGAGGACGGGCTCGTTCGAGCTCAAGAAGGAAAAGTATCTGCTCCTGACCTGCGTGCCGCTCATCATTGTCGGCGCAGTGCTGATGGGCAATCACTATATCACCAACGCCTCCAACGGCTCGCTCCACGTCGGGCAGTGCACGTACGGCGATCTCTGCATGCATCTGGGCTTCATCACCAGCATATCCGTGCAGAAGACGTTCCCCCCGATGTATTCGATACTCCCCGACACCGCGCTGGGCTATCCCTTCCTCTGCGACAGCGTGAGCTCCACATTCTATACCCTGGGCTCCACTCTCCGCTTCGCGACCATACTACCCTCGCTCTATGCTTACGTAACGGTCGTGCTCGGCGTATACCTCTTCTTTGAGGACTGGTTCAAGCGCGACTCGGTCGCCGTGCTCGCCACATGGTTCTTCTTCGTGGGAGGCGGCTTCGGATTCGCCTATTTCTTCGACAGCGCAAAGACCTTAAAGAGCCTCGGCTCCCCGGATTCCTGGCATAACTGGCTCAGCGAGATATTCGGCGTAAACGCCTCGGTGAACGGCGGCGGCACTATAGACATGGGCAAGATGCTCATGGAGGGCTGGTATAAGACCCCGACCAATTTCGTCGATCACGGTCTGCGCTGGGTGAATTCCATCGCCGATATGCTCATCCCGCAGAGGGCGACCCTCTTCGGCTGGGCGCTGCTCTTCCCTGCTCTGCAGCTCCTGCGCCGCGCAGTGTTCGAGAAGGAGCACAAGCTCTTCATATGGCTCGGCGTGCTCGCCGGCGCAATGCCCCTCGTGCATACCCACAGCTTCTTCGCGCTGGGGCTCATAAGCGTGTTCCTGATAATCGCGCGGCTTATAGAGTATCTGTTCAAAAAGGCCGCTCCCGCCGAGAAAAAGGAGAGGGGCAGGGCGCTCCTGTACTTCCTGCTTTTCGGCGTTATAGCCGTCGTGCTCGCCGCTCCGCAGCTCCTGGGCTTCACCTTCCGTCAGTCCTCCGCCGGCGGCTTCCTCAAGTATCATTTCAACTGGTGCAACGAATCCGATTCATGGCTCTGGTTCTATATCAAGAATCTCGGCTTCATATTCATACTGATGCTGCCCGCCTTCCTCGCCGCAAAGAAGGATACCAAGCTCTTCTACGGCGGGAGCCTGCTCATCTGGGCTATCTGCGAGTTCATCGTGTTCCAGCCCAATACTTACGATAATAACAAGCTTCTCTTCGTCTGGTTCGCCATGACCTGCGGCATAGTGGCGGAGCTCATAGTAAACGTCTGCGGGAAGCTCACCGCTCCCGAAAGGCAGGAGGACGGCAGCCTTAAAAAGCAGCCCCTCGGCAAGCGCGCCGCCTGCATATTCGCCTTCTGCGTGCTGATCGCCTCCATGCTCATATCCGGCGTTATGACGCTTGCCCGCGAATACGTTTCCGGGGATCACCTCGGCCTGCGCGACGGCAAGATAGCCTATAAGCAGAACGGCTACGAGGTCGTTTCGGCCGAGCTCGTTAAGCTGACCGACTGGATAAAGGAGAATACCGAGCCCGACGCCACCGTGCTCACCGCCACCAACCATAATAACGCCGTCGCAATGCTGACGGGCAGGAACATCGTCTGCGGCGCTCCGACCTTCCTCCATTTCCACGGCGTGAATTACAGCGAGCGGTACGGCAGGGTGAGGCAGATGTATGAAGATCCCTATGACTGCTTCGACGATTACGCCGACGAGTACGGCGTCGATTACGTGCTCCTGAGCTCGTGGGAGAGGAGCTCCTATTCCGTGGACGCCTCCTTCTTCGACAGGCTCACCCCGGTCTATTCCTCGGGCGGCACAGTGCTCTACAAGGTGGATTGAGGAGGCCCGCAATGTCCGTATCCGCAAAACAGGCGTCCAAAGGCGCTTCGAAAGCCGCGGCAAAGCTCTATACCCGCCGCCGCGGAATACTGCTCCCGATATTCTCGCTGCCGTCTAAGTACGGCGTAGGAACGCTCGGCCGCGAGGCGAACAGGTTCATCGACGTGCTCGCAAAGAACGGCGCTTCTATATGGGCAATACTCCCCACCGGCGTGACCGGCTACGGGGATTCCCCCTATCAGAGCTTTTCGAGCTTCGCGCTCAATCCCTATTTCCTCGATCTTGAGAAGCTTATCGATGAAAAGCTCCTGACCGCCGAGGAATGCGCCTCCTGCGATTTCGGGGACGATCCCGAGAGGGTCGATTACGGTAAGCTGTATGCCAACCGTATGCCCCTGCTCATGACCGCCTACGCGAGGGCTTCGGAGGAGAAGGGGTATGAAAAGGCGATCGCGGATTTCGAGGCGACCGCCCCCTGGCTCGAGGATTACGCCGTTTTCATGGCGCTCAAGGATATGAACGGGGGCAAGCCCTGGTATGAATGGGAAAAGGGCCTGAAGGACCGCGATCCGGAGGCGCTTGCCGCCGTCGCCGAAAAGATATCGTGCGAGGTGGGGTTCCATAAATTCCTGCAGTTCAAGCTCTCGCAGCAGTGGTCGGAGATGACCGATCACGCGCTTAAAAAGGGCGTGCTGATACTCGGCGATATGCCCATCTACTGCGCTTACGATTCCGCCGACTGCTGGGCGAACAGGGAGAATTTCCGCTTCGACGGGGACGGCCGTCCCGTCGAGGTCGCGGGAGTCCCGCCGGATTATTTCTGCGAGGACGGTCAGCTCTGGGGCAATCCCGTCTATGATTGGGAGTACATGAAGAAGGACGGCTTCTCCTTCTGGATGGCGCGCCTCGAGCGGGCGGCGGAGCTTTACGACATACTCCGCATTGACCATTTCCGCGGATTCGCCTCGTATTACGCCGTTCCCGCCGACGCCGAAACGGCAAGGGTCGGCGAGTGGCGCAAGGCGGAGGGCAGGAGGCTCTTCGAAAGGGCGGAGCAGGCGGAGCTGCCTTTGGAGATAGTCGCCGAGGATCTCGGCTTCATCACGAGGGACGTCAAGCTCCTCCTTACCAAGACCGGCTTTGCCGGCATGCAGGTAATGGAATTCGCCTTTGACGCCGAAAGGAACAATCCGCATAAGAATAAGAAGTGGGACGGCAGCGTCCGCTCGCTTCGCAACAAGATAGCGTATACCGGGACGCACGATAATCCTCCGCTTGCCGCATGGTGGGAGGAAACGGATGACGAGACCCGCGCCTTCGCCGCCAAATACGCCGGCAGTGACGATCTGCCCCGCGGGATAATCCGCGCGCTCATCCAGTCGGACGCGAGGTACGCGGTGATACCCGTGCAGGATATGCTTTTGCTCGGGGCCGAAGCGAGGATAAACACCCCCGGCACCGCCTCCGGCAACTGGACCTGGCGTATGCGGAAGGAGCAGCTCAAAAAGCTCTCCGATGAAATGAACAAACTTTTTTCAGATTGAGGTAGCTTATATATGAGGATGGATGCAAAAGGGATAATCCGCAGGGCGGAGGAAGAGCTTCGCTCGGAAAATCTTGTGGAATTCAACGAGGCGACGGTGCCGCAGCTTCACAGGGCGCTTTCGAACGCCGTTATGTACGCCGTTTCCGAGGACTGGCGCGTTGCACGCCGCGCGCATGAGCAGACGAGGAGGGCGTATTACCTTTCCGCCGAGTATCTTACCGGGCGCATGATCTATAACAATCTCTATGCCCTGGGTCTGCTCGACGAGGTCTCGCGCCTCTTGAAGCTCCGCGGCGTCGATATCTCCGTGATGGAGGATATCGAGGACTGCGCGCTCGGCAACGGAGGTTTGGGCCGCCTTGCCGCCTGCTTTTTAGACAGCGCCGCGACTCACGATCTGCCCCTCGACGGTTACGGCCTTCGCTATAAATTCGGCCTTTTCAAGCAGGATTTCCGCGACGGCTATCAGGTCGAGCTCGCCGACAACTGGCAGAAGCAGGGCGATCCCTGGAGCCGCCGCCGCGACGATAAATCCGTCGTCGTGGAGTTTGCGAATCAGAAGGTCATGGCCGTTCCCTACGATATGCCCGTAATAGGCTACGGCACTTCTAACGTCGGTACGCTGAGACTCTGGCAGTCCGAGCCCATAGTGGAGCTCGATTTCGCCCTCTTCAACGCGCAGGAATACGCCGAGTCCGTCCGCGAAAAGAATCAGGTCGAGGACATTACGAGGGTGCTCTATCCCAACGATTCCACCGAGGCCGGCAAAAAGCTGAGGCTCAAGCAGCAGTATTTCCTCTCGTCCGCGTCCATGCAGGATATCGTCCGCCGCTATAAGCGCGTGCGCGGGAATGATTTTACGGGCTTTGCGGCGCACGCCGCCGTGCAGCTCAACGACACCCACCCCACGATCTCCATACCCGAGCTCATAAGGCTCCTCATGGCGGAGGGCTTGGATTTCGAGACCGCCTTCGAGACCGCGAGGCAGACCTTCAGCTATACCAACCACACCCTGATGAGCGAGGCGCTTGAAAAGTGGAGCGTCGACCTCATACGTGAGGTCGTTCCCGGCATGCTCTCGATGATAGAGCGCATCGACGCGCACCTCATGGAGGAGCTCAAGCGCCGCGGAGTGCCGCAGGACCGCATGGACCGTATGCACATCGTCGACGGCGGGCTCGTTCACATGGCGCGCCTCGCCGCTTACGTCTCCTCCTATATCAACGGCGTGGCGGAGATACATTCGGAGCTGCTGAAGACCAGCGTGCTCGCCGATTGGTACGCGGTGTTCCCCGAGCGCTTCCTCAACATGACCAACGGCATCACCCAGCGCCGCTGGCTGGGGCTCTGCAATCCGGAGCTCACCGACATGATCGTCGAAAAGATCGGCGGCGGTTTCATCACCGATCTTTCGAAGATAGCGGATTTCCGCAGGCATATCGACGCGGAGGCCGTAAGGCGCTTCCGCACGGTAAAGCATGATATGAAGGCGAAGCTTTCCCGCCTCATACAGGAGCGCGAGGGCGTTTCCATACCCGCCGATTTCGTGTTCGACGTGCAGGTCAAGCGTATGCACGAGTATAAGCGTCAGCTCATGAACGCTCTCTCCATAATGCATATCTACTACGCGCTCAAGAACGGCGAGCTCGAGGATTTCCCCAAGACGGCGTTCATATTCGGCGCGAAGGCCGCTCCCGGCTATATAATGGCCAAGAATATCATCAAGTTCATCAACGATATCGCCGTCCTCGTCAATAACGATCCGGAAGTCAATTCCCGTATGCGCGTCGTGTTCGTCAGGAACTATAACTGCTCCTACGCCGAGCACATAATCCCCGCCGCCGATATCTCCGAGCAGATATCCCCCGCGGGTACCGAGGCCTCCGGCACGGGCAATATGAAGCTTATGCTGAACGGCGCGGTCACGCTCGGCACCTACGACGGCGCGAATATTGAGATCGTGCGCGAAGCGGGCGAGGAAAACAATTACATATTCGGAGCGAGGGTGGATGAGCTCGAGCGCGTGCGCCCGAATTACCGCCCCATGGATATCTATAATTCCGACTGGGTGGTCAAGCGCGCGGTCGATTCCCTCATAAACGGCACCGTCGCAAGGAGCGAGGATTCCGCGAGGATACACCGCGAGATCTATAACTCGCTGCTCGTAGGCGACTGGCGCAAGCCCGACTATTATTTCAGCATATACGATCTGCACTCCTATATCGACACGAAGCTCCGCGCTATCTACGATACCCGGGACGCCGACGGCTTTGCTGTGAAGTGCCTCAATAACGTAGTCTCCGCGGGCAAATTCTCCAGCGACCGCACCATCGCGCAGTACGCGGAGAGCATCTGGAATATCGCACCCGTGGAGGAGCTGTGAGGCGCGCAAATATATTGCTGAAAATCATTGATTTTTTCCGCGGCGCGGTTATAATAGTACCGTAAATCCGAGTTGGCAGGTTGGAGTTTGAAGATACCGATCTTCGGGCCCGTGGGAGCCGACTTCGCCGCAGGCGGCGCGGCGGTCAAACAGCCGTCATAATTCTTAAAGAAAGGATGACTTTGCAGGGCAAAGTCTAAGGATCGAAAATATGGAGATCAACAAGAAAATGACTATCACCGAGATCATCGAGGCCGACCGCGGCATCGCCAACATACTCATGGCAAGCGGCATGCACTGCCTCGGCTGCGTAATGGCCAGCGGTGAAAACCTCGAGCAGGCCTGCGCCGTTCACGGTATCGACTGCGATCAGCTCGTCGGCACCATCAACGATTGGCTCGCAAGCAAGGAAGCGTAATTTTCAAAGCAATACAAAAGCGGCCCTTTGGGCGCATTCACTTAAAGATACACAGCCTCAAAAGGTATCTTTTTGCGCCCCTCTTCGTTGAAAATGCTCGAAAGACTCTCCGATGTATTTTGAAAAACTCTTCGAGTGTTTCTGCGCT
>CAMZFO010000069.1 GCA_947306125.1 uncultured Clostridia bacterium
CCGTCTCGCCGGGCGATGCCCGGCGATCCACCTCCCCTTACACAGGGGAGGCCGCCGTTACTATTTCCTTTCGTTCCGGGCTTCGTTTATCCTTCTTACGGCCTTTATGAGCGTCATCAGCACTGCGGCGAAGAGCAGCAGAAGGCCGATGATACCGAGCGCCTTGCTTTTCAGCACGAAAAGCAGCGCCACGCACACCGCGCCCGCGATATAGAGCAGCGCGTGCAGGAGCACGAACGGGATATGACCGCGTTTTTCGTTATCCATATTTAATAAACCCTCCCGTTTCTTTTGCGCTTAATGTGCAAGACTATGCTTGTGATCATCAACGCCGCAGCGAGCACGGCAAACCACACTGAGTCCGTCAGCAGCGTGGCGATCTGCATTGCGGCGGTGAGGAAAATGAGCAGCAGGGCGAGCCTTTCGGCGGCGTCAAGCTCCCGCTTCTTTTTCAGGCAGAGCGTGAATATGCATACCGCCACCGGCAGAAGCGCAATAAGCCCCGTCCGCAGCGCGTAATTCTTGATGATATCCGAGAAGAGCTCCGCCGGGCAGATGCGGATCATGTTGCTCTCGGCGGGATCGAACGTGGAGCTCTCAAGGTCGAGGAAAACGACGTGGAACGCGCTCCAGAAGGAGTCGAAATCCACGGCTATCCATATCCCCAGCGCGGCTACGATGAGTATCAGCACGCCGAGCGCGATGAGGAATGCGCGGCTGAAAGTCTCGTCCGCCGTCCAGCCGTTCTTCAGGAATACCAAAGCGAAGAGCCCGAGGCCGATAATGAGCGCGGCAAGGCCCAGTATCATGACGGTCATCGTGAGCTTCTGCACGTCCTTCATGTGCGATATCTCGCGCTCGTTGAAGAAATAGCCGTCGCGGAGGCGCAAGTCCTCGAGCGTATCGAGCCTGCCGATGCTGTAATCCAGCATTTCGCGCAGCACCACCGTGGAGGTGCTAATATCCCAATCGGTATCGGCCTCGATATCGAGCTTTTCATATTCGGTATAGACCCAATTCTGATTCGTGTAGATACTCAGCAGACCGCCGATGAGCAGCGCGAAGAGCAGCAGCACGGCGGAAGCTGTTGCGGCGATTTTGAAGGATGTTTTCATACCTGCTCCTTAAAGGCTGCTTTCCGTCAGCCTCTTGTGCGCCTCGAAAGCGCGGGATAAGTATTCCTCCGGGCCCATACCGAAGTAGGGGTCGTCCTCGCGGGGGAGGAGGGACTTTCCGAATTTATCGGTGAGCGGATGCTCTATCTCAAGGCTCCATGCGCCCTCGTAGGCGGAGTCCAAAAGCTCCCGGCGCACCAGCTTCCAATCAATAGTCCCGTCGCCGGGAATATTGTGCGCGTCGCGCGTGCCGTCGTTGTCATGCAGATGCACGGCCTTTATTATGGGCGCGAAATCGCGGCAGACGCGCCTTTCCGGGCAGAAGCAATGGTTGTGCCCCGCGTCGAAGCAGACGCCTATCCTGTCTGTCCCCGCGGCGGCGACGAACTCATAGAGCCTTTCCGGAACCTTAAGGTTCTCGAAGGCCAGAGTCACGCCCGCCTTTTCCGCCGCCTCCGCCATCCGCATGAAGCGCGAGAAGCCGAGCTCGTTAAAGACCGGGGGAGCGGCCGTCCGGGTCAGGTGCACGACGAGCCTCGGTACGCCGTAAATGCCCGCCTCGGCAATGAGGCCTATCATTTCGGTGCAGTAACGCTCGCCCTCGTATCCCGGCTCCCAGAGCGAATTCACACCCGCAAACTGCAGATGCGCGTTCTCGACGCCGAGGCCGTGCTTTGCGGCGGTCTCGACCTTTTTGGGTATCGGCGGCTCATAGGCGGATTCGACCGCCCACCATAAAAGCACGGACCTGAAGCCCGCCTCCGATATCAGGCGAAGGCGGTCGTCAAGCTCCAGCGGGTAGCCGAACCAGCCGGCCATTGCGGGTGTGGGATCGAACATGGGGCCTCCCTGTGAAAAATCAGTTCAAGACGCCGTTCTCTGCTATATGCTTATCGAGTATCGAAACGGCATACGCGACGAACGCGGTGCAGGGGCGGCACATGGGATCGGAAACAAGGGGGTGCGGAGCCTCGCGGAAGCGGGGAGCGACCTCGCGGGTAAGCTCGCCGCAGGTGATCGTGCCGAACTCGGCGGTGAAATCGTCGATCAGAGCGCGGCCCTCCTCATAGAGGCGGTGCTTGCGCTCGGTGTCGGTCACGTCGTCGTAGCCGCGCAGGAAGCCCAGCGCCATGAGCATGCCGGTAATCGCGCCGCAGGTCTCGCGGGTGCCGCTCATGCCTCCGCCGAAATCGGAGGAGGCGCGCAGGAGCAGCTTTTCATCGACGCCGATGATATCGCCGAAGGCGCAGAGAGTCGCCTGCGCGCAGTTGCAGCCGGAATTGAAGAGCTTTATCGCAAGCTCAACGCGGTCTGTGCTGTTTTCAGCCATTTTTGACCGCCTCTCCGCAGATGCTCTCGGCAAGCTTATCCAGCCAGTTCCCCTCGAAAAGCTCTATGAGGCCGGCGTCGGAGGCGGCGGCGAGCTTGGGGTTGACGGGGAGCTTGGCGACGTTCAGGATGCCGTATGTTTTGGCGATCTCGTCCACGTGGCTCTCGCCGTATATCTTGTGCTGAGCGTGGCACTCCGGGCACTCGAAATAGCTCATGTTCTCCACGATGCCGAGCACGGGTATGTTCATCATGCCGGCCATCTTGACCGCCTTTTCAACGATCATCTTGACGAGCTCCTGCGGGCTGGTGACGACTATGATGCCGTCCACGGGGATGGACTGGAATACGGTGAGGGGCACGTCGCCGGTCCCCGGAGGCATATCGATGAACATTATGTCCTCGTTCTCCCAGATGACCTCGGTCCAGAACTGCTTTACCGTGCCTGCGATGACGGGGCCGCGCCAGATGACGGGATCGGCGGGGTTTTCGAGCAGCAGATTGATGCTCATGAGATCTATGCCGGTCTTGCTCCTGACGGGGTATACGCCGAAGCCGTCAGCCTCGGCGGACTGGCCGTCGACGCCGAAGAGGCGGGGGATGGAGGGGCCGGTGATATCGGCGTCAAGCACGGCGGTCTTGAAGCCGGCGCGCTGCATTATGGTCGCCATAAGCGCAGTGACCAGTGACTTGCCGACTCCGCCCTTGCCGCTGATGACGGCTATGACCTTCTTGACGGAGCTCATCTCGTGGAGCTGCTCAAGCATGCTCTTCGGGTCGCGTGAGGCGCAGTTTTCACTGCAGGTGCTGCAGTCGTGGGTGCAATTTTCGCTCATGAATGGTTCTCCTTTATAAGTAAGTGATTCTGATCCGACTCCATTATAACCCAACCGGGGGTTATGTCAAGCAAATAAAAGCTATATACATTTTTTCCTGCGGTACTTGTTAAAATGCGTGCGTTGTGGTATAAATATATCGAGAAAAAATACGATCGGGGTGGCTTTTATGAGAGATTTCCGTGAACTGTCTTGGAGCGAGGGGACGGAGGCCGTGCTTGCGCTTCTGCCGAGGCTGACCGTTCTCCGCGGGATACTTGCGGCAAAGCCCGTGCGCGAGCTTGAAAGGTGCTGCAGGGCGGTGATAGAGGGCGATATCCGCGAGGCGGCGGAGGCCTGCTTCTCTATGACGAGCGCCATGCTGCGCGGGAATTACCGCCGCGTGACAGGCGATCTGTTCAAGGATATGCTGCTTCACAAGCTGCTTCTGGAGCCCCATCCCTTCGCCCGCATGGCGGCGGCAAACCGCTTGGACGAGGCGCTTTACAGCGGCATAAAGGCGGATATGGACGTGCTCTGCAGCCTAAAGGATCTCGACGGCGAGACCCTCTACCGCTTCATTCAGGAGCGGTATAAGGAGCTCAGGCAGAAGGCGCGGCCGAAGGATTCCGCGGCGAGGCTCGCGGAGGCCGCCTGGGGCGGGAGCGCCGTGCGTCAGCCCGTCGAGGAGGCCCCTCAGCCCCTCGTCAAGCTTCCGATGTTTCTTCCCGCCGAAGCGCCCAACTGGCAGTACGGCGAGGAGGAGCTCAGGGACAGCTACGTCGCCGACGAGGCGCTTGAGGAGATGTATCACCGCTTCCTCGAAAGCGAGCTCGACTGGTCGAATATGGCGGAGGACGTGTGGAACTTCTTCTCCGCCTACGGCACGGGAGCGTTCCTCAAGGACAGGCTCTTCATGTGGAGGCGCGGCGCGCTCTTCCCCATGGAGGATATGAGGCTCATGCCCGCCCGGCCCCTGCTCGAGCAGGAGTATCGCGCCTGCCTCAATCATACCATCGAATTCATGCGCGGCAGCACCTCGGAGCCGATACTGCTCACCGGCGGCGACGGCATGGGCAAGACCACCATGCTCTTCTCGCTTGCCGACGAGCTGCCGGAGATGCGCTTCGTTTACGTCCCGGCCTGCCGCGATATTTCCGAGCTCTCGCCGCTCTTCAAGGTGCTCGCCGATCAGCCCCATAAATTCATGGTCGCCCTCGACGACGCGGCCTTCGGCGGCGTGGCGCTCCGCGCCGTCCCCGTGAACGTGCTGCTCTTTGCGGCGGCGTCCGAGCCCTCGTCAAGGGTCTCCGGGGCTTTCACAAAGCGCGTCGCCCTGCGCGAGCTGAGGCTCGACGGCTTTGCGGATATGGTTCAGAAGCTGCTCGACGCCGAGGGCGTCGCTCTCCCGCGCGAGGTGGTCAGGAGCGCGTGCGTCGATCATCAGGTCGATTCCAAGGGCGAGCTCACCGTCGCCGCCGCCGTCGCCGTGGCGCAGAGCCTCAAAAATTAACTGCATTCGGATAAACGGGCTCATTGCCCCGGGGCGCGGCTTCGGGACTTTGAGCCCTTTCGATTTTTTTGAAAAAAGCTGTTAACACTCCGTGCGCGTTATCGTCTTTATAGGTGAAAGGAGCAAAGCGAATGAATGATCCGGACATCATAAGGCTTTACCTTGAAAGATCGGAAGCGGCCGTTTCCGAGACCAAAACCAAATACGGCAGTTATCTTCGCACGATAGCGCTGAGGATACTGAGCGACTTCCGCGACGCGGAGGAGGCGGAATCCGACGCGTATCTGAAGGCGTGGAACACCATACCGCCGGAGGAGCCGAAGAGCCTCAAGGCTTACGTCGGCAGGCTCTGCCGCAATTCGGCGATAGATATTTACCGCCGCGCATCCCGTGAAAAGCGGGGCGGGGGAGCTTACGAGGAGGCTTTCTGCGAGCTCGACGCGCTGACCTCGGGAGCGGACGTCGCCGAAGCCGCGGTGAACGGCGTCGCCTTTTCGGAGGCGGTCAACGCCTTTTTGCGGGCGCTGCCCGAAAGGAAGCGCAGGATGTTCGTGCAGAGGTATTGGTATTTCATGACCGCTGCGGAGATAGCGAAGGATAACTACACCACCAAGGCGGCCGTCGATATGCAGCTTTCGCGCTTGAGAGCGAGCTTCGGCGAGTATCTCAAAAGAGAGGGGCTTTATTATGAAAACCGAGCAGATGCTTAAAAAAATGGGCGAAATAAGCCCCGAATTCATAGAGGAAGCGGAGCCTAAAAGGAGGCGCCCGCTGCTGAGCTATGCGGCCGCGGCAGCCGCCGTGCTTCTCGTGCTGTTCGGCGTCACTGCGGCGCTGAAGCGCTACGTATTGCCCGGTACGGACGGAATGCAGGGCGGCAGCCAGATGCCCGGCGCGGAGGATATCATGGAGCATTCGGACGGCTCGCTCGGCCCGACGAACGGCGAAGCCCCGACGGCGGGCGAGACATTTACGCCCTCCGATGCTTTGCCCGGCAGCGACGGCGCTCCGGATCTGATCGCCGAAGCCGCCGAGAGGAGCGATACCGTATTGCTGGCGATATGCACCGGGCGGGAGGGCCTTGCCGTCAGCATGGAGCCCGAAAAGCTCATAAAGGGCGGGCTCGAGGGCGGCGTGTTCACGATAAGGCTCGACCCGGACTGCGGTGAGGATCCCGACGAGCCGCATATCGGCGGGGAGTATCTGGTATTCCTCGGCGAGGCGGGGGAGGACGGCGTCTACGAGCCCGAGGCGGTGATCTGCCGCGAAGGAGCGGGCGTCCGCATACTCGGGGCTTTCGCGGATGAGGGAACGAGTTTTGAAACCATTATCGACTTGATCGAAAGGACGGAATAAATATGAAAACGATGAGGATCATGAGAAGATATCTTGCCGCCGCGCTGGCTTTTTCGGCGGCGCTGACGGTCGGCTGCACGGGGATCCGTCCCACGCAGCAGGGCACGCAGGGCGCGAATAAGGATTTCGTGATATTCACCGCCGAAAGGCAGGAGCAGCCCAAGCATCCCAGCGCCATATACAAGAACGAGGACGATATGTTCAAGGAGGACAGCGGATTCGGCGAGGCCATGACGAAGTGGAACGAGGCGAATGAGAAGCGCCTTGAGGCGGCCCAAAACGCCCCCGATATCGGCGCCTTCACCCGCGGGCTTTACGCGGAGCTCATGCGCGGCGAAGCCGGGAACAACGTCGTCTGCTCGCCCGCCAGCGTTTATATCGCGCTTGCAATGCTCGCGGAGGTCACGGGAGGCGAAACGAGGGCGGAGATACTTAAGGCGCTCGGCGCAAGCGATATCGGGACTCTGCGCAATGGCGTCGCCGCTCTGCTCAAGGCGGAAACGGTCGACGACGGCGTGCAGACGAGCCTCATCGGCAATTCGTTCTGGCTCAATGAAAGCATCAAGTATAAGGAGGAGCCGTTAAAGGCGCTCGCCGAGATATACGGCGCTTCCTCCTTCCGCGGCGACCCGAACGACGAGGCCTTCAAGCAGGCCCTTCGCGATTGGCTCAATGAAAACACCGGCGGGCTTCTGAAGGAAGCCGCGAAAGGTATCGAGCCCGGCACCCTCATCACCCTTGCCAACACCATCTATTTCAAGGCCCGCTGGGAGAACGAGTTCCCCAAGAGCCTGACGAAGGACGACGTGTTCCATGCGGTCTCCGGCGATAAAAAGGTCCCCTTTATGCACGGCGTGATAATGCACGGAAACGCGGTAAAGGGTGAGAACTTCACCGCCGTGTCGCTCCCGCTCAAGAGCGGCGGAAGCATGCTGCTCTTCCTGCCCGACGAAGGCGTTTCCGCCGGGGACATAATGCAGGGCGCGATGGACGCCGTGTTTGCCGATACGGATTTCGGCGGCGACTATCTTATCAATATCGCACTGCCCAAATTCGACGTCAGCTCGAATCTGGATCTCATACCCGCTGTAAAGGCGATGGGCGTCGGTCAATGCTTTGCTTCTCCCGATTTCGGGCCCCTGCTTGAGGAGGATCAGGATGCGGTCGTTTCGCGCATCAACCACGCGGCAAGGGTGAAGATAGACGAGGAGGGGCTCGAGGCCGCGGCTTACACCGTCATCACCGCCGACGGCGCGATGTTCATGGATAAGACGCTGGATATAGCCTTCGACCGTCCGTTCATGTTCGTCATCACCGGAACGAGCGGCGCGCCCCTCTTTATGGGCGCGGTCAACTCGCTGTAAAAGGGCGGAAGGCCCGGAAAGGAAAATGAAATGAAACGCTTGAGCTTACTGCCCCTGCTGCTTGCGGCGCTGATGCTTGCGGGCTGCACCCGCCCCGCTCCAAACGGCGGCGCGCAGACGGGAGGCAAAAAGAGCTCCTATCTGCTTGCCGCGCCTGCGGACAGGGAATTTGCAAAGCACCCGAGCACCGCACTTAAAGCGGACGGCAGCGGCGATTATAAGAAGTATGATAAGCTTGAAACCGAGTGGAGCCAAGCGCTCCACGACAGGCGCAATGCGGGCGAAACGCCCGATATGAGCGCCTTCACGGAAAGGCTGACGGGCGAGCTTGCCGCGGAGTCCGGCACGAATAACCTCTTCTTCTCGCCCGCGAACATCTATATCGCGCTCGCGATGCTCACGGAGTGCGCGGAGGGCGAAACGCGGGAAGAGCTGCTTTCCGCTCTCGGCGCGGAGGAGGACGGCTCGCTTGGGAAAAAGGTCGCCGCGCTCATGAAGGCCGAGCTGAACGACGACGGAGTTACCGCCTGCAGGCTTGCAAATTCCATATGGATGCAGGAAGGCGCGCATGATTACAGCGCCGAGCTGCTCAAAAAGCTTGCGGAGGATTACAGCGCCTCCTCTTACAGCGGCAGCTTTGCGGATGAAAAGTTTGTGAAGCTTCTGCGCGATTGGCTCAACGATAACACCGGCGGCCTGCTCAAGGAGAGCGTGAAGGAGCTCTATATCTCCCCGGATACCGTGGTCGCGCTCGCCTCCGCCATCTACTTCAAGAATTCGTGGCAGCATGAGTTCTTCAAGGACAGCACCAAGGAGGAGACCTTCCACGGCGCAAACGGCGATACTGTCTGCACAATGATGCACGTTACGGCGGATCGTATCCCCTATTATGAGGGCGAGGGCTTCCGCGCCGCCGCGCTCGAGATGGAGGACGGCGCCTGCTGCTGGGTGCTGCTTCCGGATGAGGGCGCATCCCCCGAGTCCATAGTGGGTAAGGGGCTCGAGCTTGTAAAGCGGGGCAGGGACGCCATGAACTGCGGGCTTGAGGTGCACGTCGCCATGCCCAAGCTCGATATGACCTGCGACCTCGATCTCATACCCGCTTTGCGGAACATAGGCGTTAAAAGGTGCTTCCTGGCTGATGCGGAGCTTGACCGCGTCACAGAGGATGAAAACGAGCTCTACGTTTCGCAGATCAGCCATTCCGCCCGCATTATCGCGGACGAGGAGGGCGTGGAGGCCGCGGCGTTCACGGTTATCGCCATGCCCGAATCCGCCGAGTTCCCGCCGGAGCTTGAAAAGGCGGAGCTCATTCTCGATCGTCCCTTCGCATTCATAATAACCGGGCTTTCCGGCGCGCCGCTGTTCATGGGTATCGTGAACGAGATCTAATAGCGCCCGCGTTGACTTGAATACACAATAAGCTTATAATTTCCGCAGAGCCATTTCCGGCTTTGCGGATTCTTTTGCATAATACGAATTATCGCGTTACACCCGCGGGCCGGATATCGTCGTATAAAGTGAAAGGGGTGAAGCAGATGAATGATCCGGACATCGTTGCGCTTTACTTTGCAAGGTCTGAAAAAGCGCTTTCCGAAACGGAAAGCAAATACGGCGCGCTCCTAAAAGTCACCGCCCGCAGAGTGCTGCGCGATGAGCGCGACGCGGAGGAAGCGGCCTCCGACGCGGTGCTTTCCGCTTGGAATTCAATTCCCCCGGAAAGGCCGGAGCACCTTGGCTCGTTCCTTAAAAAGCTCTGCCGCAACGCGGCAATAGATAAGGCCAGAGCGGCAATGCGCGCAAAGCGGGGCGGGGGAGAGTATGAGGCCGCTCTCGATGAGCTTGCCGAAATTCCCGATCGGCATGATCCCGCGGGGGAGCTCGTATCACGGCTCGCCCTGAAGGAGGCGCTAAATAGGTTCCTTGCCTCCCTTTCCCCCAAAAACCGTCGCATCTTCCTGCAAAGGTACTGGTATTTCCTCACCTCCGAGGAGATAGCGGAGGAACAGCTCATGTCCCCCGCGGCGGTGAGGATGCGCCTTATGCGCATGCGTGAGGAGCTTAAGGAACTCTTGAAGAAAGAAGGTCTGTATAATGAATAAAGAGATATTGGATGCGCTTGGCGAAGTTGAGCGCGATTACGTTGAGGAAGCCGCCCCGCGCGGCAGAAGAAGGATGGTAAGGAGCATTATCGCGGCGGCGGCAGCTCTCGTGCTTCTTGCCGGCGCGCTGATGGCCATTCCCAAACTCATCGGTAAACCCGCCGGTGAGATCGAGGCAAACTCAAGCGAAAATCCCGCAACCCCCGTTCCCACCGCAAGGCCCTTCCCGGCGATAAGCCTTAAGGACGCGGCAGTCGCCTACCCGGAGGAGCGGGAGTACCCCAGGTTTGTTTCGGCCATGGAAGCGGAGTCTGCGCCCGAGGACCGCAAGGCGTGGTATGAGGCTTACAAGCTGCGCTATGAGGCCGCAAAGAAGGCGCCGGATATGAGCGGCTTCGCCGCCGCCCTCGCTGCGGCTCTGACGGAGGGGAATGAGGGGGAAAACCTTGTTTGTTCCCCCGCGAATATCTATATCGCGCTTGCGATGCTCGCCGAAAGCGCCGAAGGGGAAACGCGGGAACAGATACTCTCCGCGCTCGGTCAGAAGGATATGGGCTCCCTGCGCGATGGGGTCGCTGCCCTGCTTGAGGCGGAAAGCAACGACGACGGCGCTTCGACCTGCCTGCTTGAAAACTCCGTTTGGCTCAGCAGCGATTACGGCTATAATACGGAGACTATGGAGAGGCTCGCGGAGCTCTACCGCGCGGCGGGCTTCTGGGGCGATCCCGCGGATCCCGATTTTGCGGGGCTCCTCGGCAAATGGATCGACGAAAAGACCGGCGGCCTGCTTAACGATATGGCAAAATACATTGCTTTGGAGCCGGAAACCGTGTTTGCGCTCGCCTCAACCGTGGTTTACAGCGGCTCGTGGATGGATGAATACGATGCGGAAGGCACCCGCACGGGGTTATTCCATGCCCCCTCCGGGGATATCGAATGCGAATTCATGCACAAGGTATCCAAGAACATGTATTACTATGACGGGAACGGCTTCATCGCCGTTGTCGATCAGATCGGGATAGACAACGGCCTTTACTGGATGATAATTCCCGATGAGGGCCGCACCGTTGAGGAGATAATGAGGGGCAAGGGGATGGAGCTCCTGCTTTCGGGTGAGCTGAAAGGAAAGGCCGAGTGCCGTGAGACGGATATAACCGTGCCCAAGATCGATATCGCCTCGGATATAGAGCTTGAGGACGCCATGAAAGCGCTTGGCATCACCGATTGCTTCGATCCCGAAAAGGCCGATTTTTCCGGCATTGCAGCACAGCCGCAGGAGCTTTCGCTCACCACCTCGAAGCATTCCGCGCGGATCAGGACGGATGAAAAGGGCGTGGAGGCAGCTGCTGTGACCGTCTACGGGGCGACGAACGGCGAGCCGGAGCCCGTTTCCGTAACCATCGACCGCCCCTTCGCTTTCGTCATCACCGGCCTTTCCGGAGCGCCGCTCTTTCTGGGTATCGTGAACGACCCGGCGGACTGATAAAAACAAATACGGCGCCGGGGTTTTGCCCCGGCGCCCAGACCGCTGACAAACCTCTGTCAGCGGTCATTTTTTGTGTAAAGAGCTGGAAA
>CAMZFO010000070.1 GCA_947306125.1 uncultured Clostridia bacterium
AGAGGGCTTTGCCCGCATATGAAAAACCACCGGCTTGGCCGGTGGATGATTATTACTTTAGAATTGGAAGCTTATTTGGTCGGTGTCCGGGAGATCCTTGAAGCATCCGAGCGCGTCGAGCTTTTCCAATATGCCCGTGTTCGCTTTGGTACGGATGGCGAAATCCTCCTTCGAGGAATACTCGCCCCCCTCTTTGCCCTTTTCAATGAGCAGAGCGACGCTTTCGCCGAGACCCGCAACGGATTCGAAGGGCGGACGCAGCTTGCCGTCCTCTATAACGAAATCCTTCGCGTGGGATCTATAGATATCCACGGGCAGCAGCTCAAAGCCGCGCAGATTCATTTCGGCTACGACCTCGAGTATGGTCAGCGCGTCCTTCTCCTTCGGGTCCTGCTTGTCCTTCGATTTCAGCAGCTTTATGTTCTGCATGACCTGCTCGAGACCTCCGCCGCAGAGCTCTATATCGAAGGTGTCGGCTCTGACGGTGAAATAGACCGCGTAGAATTCAAGCGGGTAATGCACCTTATAGTAGGCAATACGGAAGCTCATCATGACGTATGCCGCAGCATGCGCCCGCGGGAACATGTATTTGATCTTCTTGCAGCTGTCAATGAACCATTCCGGCACATTGATCGAGTGCATCATCTCCTCCATCTCCTCCTTCAATCCCCTGCCCTTCCTGACGCTCTCCATGGTCTTGAAGGACAGCGAGGGATCTCCGCCGACGGAGATGAGGTAATTCATTATATCGTCCCTTGTGCAGATGACCTCCATAAGAGTCGCCGTGCCGTTATTGACGAGCACCTGCGCGTTGTTGTTCCAGACGTCCGTACCGTGCGAAAGACCGGAAATGCGCACAAGCTCCTCCATGGTGGTGGGCCGCGTTTCCTTGAGCATACCGCGGACGAAATTCGTTCCGAATTCAGGTATGGCGATAGAACCTACGTCGCAGTCGAGAGGCTCGAGGCTTACTCCGAGCGCCTTATCGGAGCTGTAGATCGACATGGTCTCCGGGTCGTCCAGCGGTATAGTGCGCGGATCGAGCCCCGTGAGGTCCTTAAGCATCCTCAAAACCGTGGGATCGTCGTGTCCGAGTATATCCAGCTTAACGAGCTTATCGTCGAGCGCATGGAAGTCGAAATGTGTCGTGACCGAGCCGCTGTCGTTCTTATCCGCCGGATGCTGCACCGGGCAGAAATCGAATATCTCATAGTCTTCTGGAACTATAACTATGCCGCCCGGATGCTGACCGGTGGTCTTTTTAACGCCCAAACAGCCCTGAACGAGACGGTTTATCTCGGCTTCGGATTTAGCGAGACCGTAATCCTCGCAATAATGCTTTACAAAGCCGTAAACCGTCTTATCCTGCACAGCCGAAATCGTGCCCGCGCGGAAAGCGTGCCCGGGCCCGAACATCTCCTCCGTGAATCTATGCGCCACGGGCTGATAATCGCCGGAGAAATTCAGGTCGATATCGGGAGTCTTATCGCCTTTGAAGCCGAGGAATACCTCGAAGGGTATGTCGTACCCCTCCTTTTTAAGCTTCGCGCCGCATACGGGGCAATCCATATCCGGCAGGTCTATGCCGCAGCGCGAATGCGAATCGGTGACGAACTGCGAATACTTGCATTCGGGGCATAGATAATGCGGAGGAAGCGCGTTGACCTCGGTTATACCGAGCATGGTAGCAACGAAGGAAGAGCCTACGGAGCCCCTGGAACCTACAAGGTATCCGTCGCCCAAAGACTTTGAAACAAGCTTCTGCGCGACCATATAAAGCGAAGAATAGCCGTTTCCGACGATGGATTTAAGCTCCTTATCGAGCCTTGCCTGCACTACCTCGGGAAGCGGGTCGCCATAGCGCCGGTGAGCTTCCTTCATGGTCATATCCTGCAGTATCTCCTTGGCGTTCGGGAGCTCGGGAGAATAAGTGAACTTTTCGTCAAGGAAAGGATGGAGCTGTTCTCCGCACATATCCGCTATCCTGTTGGGATTGGTGATAACGACCTCCCTCGCCCGCTCCTCGCCAAGATAAGAGAACTCCTCGAGCATCTCCGCGGTGGTCCTGAAATAGAGCGGAGTCATTCGCATGGAATCGCGGAAGCCCTGCGAATGGAGCAGTATGGAGCGGAATATCGCGTCCTCGGGCTTCAGGAAATGCACGTCGCAGGTGGCGACTGTCATTTTTCCTATCTCGTCGCCTATTTCCACTACGCGCCTATTGAATCTGCGGAGATCCTCCTCCGTATAATGCGCATCCTCCATATCGAGCATGAACATATTATTGTCGAGGGGCTGTATCTCAAGGTAATCGTACCATTCAGCGATGCGCTTCTGCTCCTCCTCGGGCAGGCCGCGGCTTATGGCGCGGTAAAGCTCGCCCGCTTCACAAGCGGAGCCCAAAAGGACGCCTTCACGAAGCATATTAAGAAGGCTCCTTGGTATGCAGGGACGCTTGAAGAAATACTGCAGATGCGAATAGGATACGAGCTTATAAAGGTTTTTGAGGCCCTTCAGCGAGGCTGCGAGCAGTATTATGTGATAGCGCTGCAGCTTGGTGTAATCGGGCTCGTACCTGTTCCAATAGGACACAAGCCCGACGTTTCTTTCGGCAAGCTCGTCAAGCATAGAAAGGAAAAGGCTGCGTATGGCTTCGGCATTCTTCACGGCGGGCTCATGCGGCGTCTCTTCATATCTTCCGCGAATGGGCGCACAGCCGGATTCCATGCTGTAGTCCTTAATATCGAGATGCAGGTTAAGATCGAATTTGTTGATATCAACGTATTCAGCGGGAATGCTCTTTTCGTCGTCGAGGAATGAGGCGAGCCAGTTGAGGGTGTTCTCATTATAAGCAACTATTACCGAGCCCTCTGCAAAGCGCAATAGGCTTTTCACGGCTTCGACGGGATCCGGAGCTTCCGCAAGCGCCGATCCGTCTATCCCGCATTCCCCTGCCGCCCACGCGGGAAGAGATACGCCGGAATTCACGAGCGTATCGAAGCTTGCAGCGACGGTTCCTTTGTGATCGAACCGAACTGCGGCTATTTCAAAGAGCGCGACTCCGGCCGGCGAGTAAGCGGCGGTTATCGCGAGCGAAGTATACTCCTTCTCGTCGAATCTGTGCAGAGTGGAATCGCTGACAAGATACCCTTCACAGCCGAATATAACCTTAATATTGTTCTTTTTCGCGGCTTTCATTGCCTCCGGAAGCGAATGCACTACGCCGTGATCCGTGATCGCCAAAGCCTTATGGCCCCATTTTGCGGCTGTTTCTATGACCTCGGATACCTTCGTGAGCGCGTCCATAGTGGAGGATTGGGTGTGAAGATGCAGCTCGACGCGCTTTTCGCCTTCGGGCGCTTCGTCCATGCGCTTTTCCTTTTCTTTTCGCATGATGTCCTTTGCGATAAGCACGTAATCCTTCGAGAAGGAATCATATTCGTAATTGCCCCTCACCATTATCTGCTCGTCGTTTTTCAGAACGGATTCGAGCTTGTCTATAACAGCCTGAGCCTTTTCGATATCAGGGAACAGCTTAGCGCTGAGGGTATTCGTGTTATCCGTAAACAAAAGCTTGATTATCTTGCGCTTATTGTTTCGCGTGTCCGTCGCCTCTATGCTTATTATGGAGCCCACGGCCGTCGCGGCGCCTGTGTTCTCCTCGAACTCGTTCATTTTAAGTATCTGAGGCCTTGTTATCTGCTTGCCGTAAATGATATCGGCGGGGGAAGGTCCGTCCTTGATCTTTCGCTTTATGGAAGCGGTTTTTTCGGGCTTGACGTCCTCCATTGTTACCGCGTACTTATATCTTTCCGAAACGGCGGAGATATCGACGTTTACGTTCTCCTCCATCTCCGCATCCGTGAGCATTTCTATGCCGAAGCTCCAATTCCACCTGTCAAGCGCATGCGATCTGAATTCCGCGACCGAGCGCTCCGAAAGAGCCTCCTTCAATTCAAGGGGGACGTGTATACGCAGGCTGTCTCCGTCATCCTCTATGCTGTATTCAAAGCGCGAATTGAGTATTATCGGATAAAGCTCGGGTTTGAGCTCCCCCCATGAGCGCATGAGGAACCGGCGGATATCATCGCCGGACAGGCTTTTTATGTCATCAAGCGCGTTCCTGAAATCATATTCGAATCGTACGTTCTTGGTCATCAGCTTGTCGCAGATGAGCCTTTCCACGGCCTCCATCTCCGAGGGAAGCAGCATCCTTGTCGGTTCGAGCGATATAATAAACGCTCCGCGTGCGGAATCCCTGACCGCGGAGGTGATTTTGAATTCATTGTTTTCGTGCAGTTTCGCACCTATTTCCAGGTACCGTTGGTCTGTCATTTCAGCTCCTTTCTAACGTCATCTATAAATCTGTCGACCACTCCGGGCAGCGCGTCCGAATAGCAAAGCTCTCCCTTCTTGAATACTACCGCGTTAACGCTTCCGAAAGCTATGCCTATATCGGCTTCTTTCGCCTCGCCCGGGCCGTTCACAGCGCAGCCCATTATGGCAATGCGGAGCGCCTTATCCGTTTTGGGCAGAGCGGCGTTGACCTTATCTATTATCGCGGGCAGATCTACCCTCGTCCTTCCGCAGGTGGGGCAGCTTACGACCTCCACGCCCTGCGGACGAAGCCCCGCCGCGGCAAGTATGCGTTTCGCGGCGACGACCTCACGCACAGGGTCTCCCGTTAAAGAAACGCGGATGGTATCACCGATACCGTCAAGCAGCAGCGAACCGATACCTATCGAGGACTTAACTATCGCGTCCTCCCCCATCCCCGCCTCTGTAACGCCGAGATGCAGGGGATAGCAAGTCCTTTCGCGGGCTATCCTGCAGGCTTTGACGGTCTTGGAAACAGTAGAGGCCTTAAGCGAGAGGACTATATCGTGAAAACCGCACCTTTCAAGTATCGCCGCGTGGGCGAGCGCGCTTTCGACCATGCCCTCGGCGGTCACTCCGTACTTTGCGAGTATGTCCTTTTCAAGCGAACCGCCGTTTACGCCTATCCTTATGGGTATGCCGTTCGCCTTCGCCGCCGAGGCAAGCTCGCGCACCTTCGCTTCCGAACCGATATTGCCGGGATTTATGCGTATCTTGTCGATGCCCTTATCGATCGCGGCGAGCGCCAGACGGTGATCGAAATGGATATCGGCAACGAGAGGTATATGCGTATGCGCCTTGATATACGGGATGGATTCCGCGCATTTTTCATCGTAAACGGAAAACCTGACTATCTCGCATCCGGCTTCTTCGAGCGCCAATATCTGCGCCGTGGTAGCTTCGGCGTCGCGCGTGTCGGTATTGGTCATGGACTGGATCGTGACCGGCGCGCCCCCGCCTATTCTTACGCTGCCTATTTTAAAGCTTATCGTGTCCATTTTTCGCCTCAACTGTAAAGTCCGTTAAAAATGCCCTTTATATCGCCGAATGTGGCGTAAACCATAAGTGCTAGGAGAAGCACTATGCCTATCATGCTGAGCGTATTCTGTATCTTCCTGGGTACAGGCTTTCCGAATATGAGCTCTATAAAATCAAACAGCAGATGACCTCCGTCAAGAGGGAGCACGGGAAGGAGGTTCATTATTCCGAGGCTCATTGATATCAGCACGGTTATGAGTATGACGTAGTACACGCCGAGCGAGGCCATCTTCATGGTTATCGCGACCGTGCCGAACACGCCGGAGAAATCGCCCTCGTGGAAGCCGTTTTTGAATCCGTTGGCCAGAGCCGAGAATGTCGTTTTTACAATATCGACAAGGAACTTGCCCGCCTCCGCAAAGGACCTGAAGAAGCCGTAGGGAACGAAATACTCCGTATAGCCCATGGTTATTCCGATGACGTTCTTCCCCTGCGCGGCGTTATAGATATCGGAAACGAATACTTCCCTGCGCTCATTATCCCTGAGGACTGTGATCGTCAGCCCCTCCGCCGGAGCTTCGTCGATGCATTTCGAGATGATATCGGCCTTCTTGCCGAATTCGTGAGGCTCGCCGGAGATATCTATGCCGTTTACCTCAAGTATAACGTCGCCTTCCAATATGCCGCTCTTTTCTGCGGCCCCGTCCTTGACAACTTCGTTGATCGTGATCGCGTAATCTCCGGTGTCATACATCACCGTCCTGCGTTCGCCGAAGCACAGCATCATAACAAAAGCGAGCAGGAACGCGAGCAGTATGTTCATCAAAGGGCCGGCGAATATAACGATCAGCCGCTTGATGGGCTTCTGGGAATTGAAGGGCACGGCGTCCTTGGCGACCTTTTCCATTACCTCGGGTTCTTCATCCTCTCCGTAAAAGCGGCAGGCGCCGCCCAGAGGGATCGCTCGAAGCGCGTAGGTTATATCCTTCTTTTTGAATTTGAAGAGCGCGGGACCGAAGCCGATGGAAAAATCGAGTATAGTGAATCCGAGCAGCCTTCCCGCCGTATAATGACCCAGCTCATGAATGAATATCATGAAAGCGAGTATAAGCAAAGCTAACAGAAAATGAAGAACTCCCATTGTTTACCTCATATTTTGAATTCGTTCGCAAGCGCGCGCGCCTGCTTATCGCAGTACAGAAGCTTCTCCATACTGTCTATCTTCATATTATCCACCCTGTCCATAGCGTAAGCAACGCAGTCAGCGATCTCATTAAAGCGAAGCTCGCCTTTTATGAATCTGGCGACGGCGGCCTCATTGCCCGAATTATATGCAACGGGCAGCGAGCCTCCTACCCTCAAAGCATGATATGCCATAGGCAGCGCCGGGAATCTCTCACAGTCCGGCTCGTGGAAGCTGAGCTCGCAGGAGGTCAGATCAAGAGGCGCGGCGGGGCACTCCGTTCTCTCGGGATAAGTCAGCGCGTATTGGATCGCAAGGCGCATATCCGGCACGCTCATCTGAGCTATTATCGAGCCGTCCTTATATTCGACCATCGAATGAACTATCGATTGCGGATGAATGAGCACCTTTATCTCGTCGGCGGAGGCATTAAAAAGGAAAGCCGCCTCCATTACCTCGAGCCCTTTGTTAAAAAGCGTTGAGGAGTCGATGGTGATCTTCCTTCCCATGCTCCAGTTGGGATGCTTTGCAGCCATCTCCGGCGTGACCTTTTCGAGCTCTTCTTTGGGCAGCGTTCTGAAAGCGCCTCCGGATGCGGTAAGTATGAGCCGCTTGACGTTCTCCCTTTTTCCCGCCGAAAGGCATTGGAATATCGCGCTCTGTTCGCTGTCGACGGGCAGTATAACTCCCCCGCCTTCCCGTGCGGCCCTGTGGACCAATTCGCCCGCACAGACCACGCTTTCCTTATTTGCGAGCGCGACCGTCTTCCCCGCCTTAAGAGCGTTGATAAGCGGGAAAGTGCCGTTGAATCCCGAAACGCCGTTGACCGCTATATCTATGCCGTCTCTCGAGGCGATATCCCATACGGAAGCTCCGGATATGACTTCGATATCGGGAAAACGCTCCCGCACGACGTCGGCTGCGGATACGTCATACACGCCGACTATGCGGGGACGGAACTTCTCTATCTGCGCAATGCCTTCTGATGCGTTGCTTCCGAAAACCAAAGCGTATACTGAAAACTCATCCGTATGCTCGGAGCATACGGAGAGCGTTTGTTTACCTATTGAGCCTGTGGAGCCGAATACAGCTATACTCTTCATGTATTGAATACGATCACCTTATAACGTAATAGAAGAACGCGGCTACGATCGGCGCAAATACCATAGCGCTGTCGAGCCTGTCCATAACTCCGCCGTGCTTCGGGAAAAGAGTTCCGAAGTCCTTTATGCCCGCCCAGCGCTTGAAAGTGGACGCGAACAGATCCCCGAACTGGCCGACGACAGCTCCAACGAGGCCGAGGCCTATAAGCCAGCCCCAATGCACGTTGAGCCCCCAAAGCTTCTGGAGGAAATAGACGAGTATGCCGCCCATGGGGCCGCCCACGAGACCGGCAGCGTAGCCTTCGACGGTTTTGTTAGGGCTTATCGAGGGGCAGAGCTTATGCTTGCCGAACTTCCTGCCGAAGAGATACGCGTTGTTATCGGCCATACTGGGACCGGCGAAAACCATAAGCAGCGCGACTCTCGAAACGTCCGTCCTGTCGAATCCGAATAAGCCGAAGCAAAGCAGAAGCGCAAGCGGATAGATCATGATGAATACCGAGGCGACGGTATCCTCGGTTTTCCTGCCTTTCGTAACTATCCTGTCTATCATTATCCAGGTAAAGGCCGCGACGTACACAAGCGGAAGATATCTTCCGAGCTTAAACAGCACGGCATACTGGGCCGCCGCGACAAGAAGCAGGGGCGGAAGGCAGATATCGATATCCTTCTTCTTGAACATCCTGCGCATTTCCGTCACTGCGACGATCGAAAACGCCGTGAGCGCGCATACCTGGAACCACCCGCCGAGCCACACTATGAGTGCCAGCACCGCGAGCAGGCCGATCGCAACTATCGTGCGAATACCGAGTTCGCTCATATCATTCCATGACCTTTCCGAAACGCCTCGTGCGCTTCATGTATTCCGCCAAACAGCTTCTGAATTCGGCAGGTGTAAAATCCGGCCATAAAACCGGGGTGAAAACGAATTCGGCGTAAGCGGCCTGCCAAAGAAGGAAGTTTGACAGCCTCTGCTCCCCCGCCGTCCTTATTATAAGATCGAGCTCCGGAAGACCGGCGGTATAGAGGTTGTCCGAAATGGCCTGCTCTCCTATATCCTCCGCTGCCGCGCCGGACTCGACTATCCTTTTTACAGCACGGACTATTTCCGCCCTTGAGCCGTAATTTATGGCTATGCAGAAATTCAAGCCCGAATTGCCCGCCGTCCTGTTTATCGCTTCGACCATACAGGCTTTGACCTTTGCGGGGAAGGGCTCAAGATCGCCGAGCGCTATTATGCGGACTCCGTTTGCGTCGAGCTCGTCTATTTCGCGCTCGAAATACTCGGTCAAAAGCCCGAACAGCGCGTTTACCTCCTGCACGGGGCGCTGCCAGTTCTCGGTCGAAAACGCATAGACGGTCAGCGCTTTTATGCCGAGGCAGTGCGCCTCGCGCACGATCTCATGCAGCGCTTCCATTCCGGCCCTGTGCCCGAAGGATCGGGGCGTCAGACGCTTGGTCGCCCACCTGCCGTTACCGTCCATTATGATGCCGACGTGCTCGGGCATAGCGCCTAAAAGTCCGAATCCCTTTATCTCGTCAGCCGTGTATCTCTCGTAAATGCGCATAGATCACTCCCCTGCGCTTTTTTCAAGCGCATATGATCCTCGTCTTAAAAATCGAGTACGCGAGGTAAACGGTATTCTCCGATTCGACCAAGCGTACCCTGATAACTCTTTTATCGTCCCCGTCGGGCACGCCCTTTTTGGAGCGCACCTCGCAGGAAACGACTTTATAGCCTTCGGAGCGGAGGATATCCTCCGCTTTCCTCAGCTCAAATCCGCGGACATCCGTCAAAACTCCATGATCTCCTTTTCCTTTTCGGAAGCGATCCTGTCGATCTCCTTGATGGACTTATCGGTGATCTCCTGCGCTTCCTCTTCAAGGAGCTTCTGATCGTCTTCGGTGATCTCACTGTCCTTCTTCTGCTTTTTCAAAGTCTCGTTGGCGTCCCTGCGGATAGCCCTTATGGCGACCTTCGCCTCCTCGGCTTTCTTCTTGATGGTCTTAACGAGCTCCCTGCGGCGCTCCTCGGTAAGCTCAGGGAAAACGAGCCTGATAAGCTTGCCGTCGTTGGTGGGATTGATGCCCAAATCGGACTTCTGGATGGCCTTCTCAACATTGGGTATCATCTTGGGATCCCAGAGATTGATGACGAGAAGCCTGGGCTCGGGAGAGCTGATATTGCCCATCTGATTGATGGGAGTGGGGCTGCCGTAATAATCCACAGCGATCCTCTCAAGAAGCTGGGGATTGGCGCGGCCTGCGCGGAGACCGCCGAGCTCGCGCTTAAGAACGGCTATGGTTTTATTCATTTTATCCTGTGCAATTTCAATTACGTCGCTCATGGCAAATACCTCCTCGGTTTGGATTTCGCGATTATTTTATTAAAAACGAAGTGGCTTGTCAACCGTTTTTATGTCCCGGCCGGCAATTTTACAAGCATTTTACATTAAGAAATCACGGTCCCGACGTTTTCGCCTTCGCACGCCCGCACAAAAGCGGAATCGTCCTCCATCGAGAACACGACTATCTTCATGCCTGTGTCCCTGCATAGAGTGATCGCGGTAAGATCGGTCGCGCGGAGCTGCTTTTCGATGACCTCGTCATAGCTGAGCGTATCGTATTTTACGGTGGTAGGATCCTTCTTGGGATCGGCGGAATAGACGCCGTCTATGTTCTTGGCAAGCAGCAGCGCGTCCGCGTGGATCTGAGCGGCGCGCAGAGCGGCGGCGGTATCCGTGGAGAAGAAAGGAAGACCTGAGCCGCAGGCGAAAACGACTACCTCGCCATTATCGAGCGAGGAGTTTGCGAGCCTTGCGGAATAGGTATCCATGAACAGCTCAATATCTACCGCGGAAAGCACCCTTACGGGCACGCCGACGTCTATGAGACCCTGTTCAAGGCTCAGCGCGTTTATGGCCGTTGCGAGCATTCCTATGGAATCCGCACGGTTCCTGTCCATGGACCCGGAATCCCTGCCGCGCATAATGTTGCCGCCTCCGCATACGACGCCGACCTGAACGCCCGCGTCATGCAGCGACTTGATATGCCTTGCGGCTTCCGCGACCTTTTCGCTGTCGACGGGAGCTTTATCGCTTCCGAGCACTTCACCGCTCATTTTGAGCAGGACACGTTTATACTTGAGTTCCATTTCGAACCTCCATTGCTTTTATGCTCTTATTATATCATATTTTCGCTCTCTTGGAAATAGTTTTGGCAAAAAACCGACGCGCCCGCGATAAGCTTGAGCAGAGCAAATCCCACATCTCATGCTCATCGGCGGATTTTCAAGGCATATTCTTGAAAATATATCACTCTATACAACAAGTTTTTCTCAAATCCTTGTTTACAAATGATACGAATTATGCTATCATGTTAATTGGTGTGTATATGCGCCTGAATTTGAATCTATAACCATTAGGGGGATAATACCGAACTATGAAGAACTATCAAGCTGACAGCATTCG